>JACQAL010000042.1 GCA_016195025.1 Bacteroidota bacterium
TCCCGTGTTTGTTTGAAATTGCAATGTGCCGCCCGGCTGTGCAGAGCGCATCATAAAATCAATGCTGCCTGCGGGAGAAAGTATGTCGCCAATTTCTTTCGTAACAGGATTTTTACCTGTTGGTACTGTAAACATTTGCCATAGATTATCTACATTGCTGGGTCCATCGGTGCGGAAAACCTTACCTGCTCCGAAAGTTGTATTTGTTGGCAGTAAATTTGTATTTACATGCAACGCTGCAGAAGGAGAAGTACTGAAATTTCCTATTCCAATTGCTGTTACAGCAGGGTTTGTGCTGCCACAAAGATTACCACTTAAAAATCCTTGAGTAAATTGAGCTTGAGAGAAATTGGTCTGCAAGGCAATTACAATTATTGCAATTAGTCCTTTAGTAAATGTCTTCTTCATTGTAGTTTAGTTTTAAAAGTTAATGTTGATAATCTATTTGAGTTTGATAAATTTCTTTGTTGTATAAAATCCGTTCATAAAATAAATGTTCGCTGCATAAATTCCATTTGACAACCCCGACAAATCAATACGAAAATTATTCTCTGATAATTCAAAGATTGGAACTATGATTTTTTCTCCTATATGATTAAACAAAAAAATTGAAAATATTATTGTGCCTTTTACACTAACAATAATAAAATCATTTGCAGGATTAGGAAAAAGTGTAATATTCGTGTTTATATCAAAATAATTTATTCCTGTACCAGAAATTTTTTGAAGAAATATATTGTCCACATTTGTTCCAGAAGATACAAGTGCAAAACCATTTATTGTTATCTCGGTTGAATTTGCCGATGCCTTAAAAGTTGTATCAAGGTGCTGCCAGTGAGGGGGCATGTTAACATAAGGAGCAATTATGCTATCTCCGCCATTATTAAATATAAATACTACACGATGCGGCTGTGTGTATGTTCCTTTAAAAGTTTGCAAGGAAAGATAAACGCTGAGTTGGTATAGAGAATCTTTTTGAAGCGGAGAAATTAAAGTCGTTTTACCTGATTCGGTATAAGCGAAATCCACATACGCTTTGCCTGATTGTGCCGTATCCTTATCCCAGTTACATGGAATATCACCTTCTATTAACCTGTCGGGAGAAGGTGAAACAACAGTCCAAAAGTCCGGTCCTAAAACTGTACCTACCGCTGTGCAACCAACACTGTCAATCCCATATAACCAAGCACCAGAAGAACTGTCCGGTCCTAATTCAAAATCACCGTTTGGCACAAGGTTTTGCGCGCTTGCAAAAAAAGGAAGGAAGGAAAATATAGGTAGGAGTTTTTTCATTTATTCTTTTATCAGTTTTTTTGTTATTACTCTTTGCCCATCATTAATTAGAAGAAAATAAATTCCGTTCTTTTCTCCTCTTAAATCTAAAAATAAATTATCGCCTATATTTTCCGCTAACGAAAAAATAAGTTTACCTAATTCATTATAAACATTTATAGAATAAACTGAAAAATTATTTAACCTAATATTATACCCGCCATCGGATGGGTTAGGATATATTTTTATTTTTCCCTGCATATCTTGTTCAGCAATACCTCCTGCAATAGAATCCGTAGAAACATAGACATCGTCTATAAAATAGTAAGCAATCCTATCCCAAATAGTATCTTGCATCTGAATTATTGTAGTGTGTGCATTGTCAAAAAAATTACCGATGACAACATACTTATAAGCAGAATCAGCAATAAAAGAACCAGCAATAGTTGTCCAATTCATCGTATCAGTAATCACAGCAGTAGAATAGACATGTGCAAAATTATTTATAGGGACTGGATTCGATTGGCTATAGAATATTGTTGAAAATAACATTCCTATGTTATTTGTTGCCTGATTAAGAATATGATTTGTATCAAGCGCTAAATTCGCTTTAAAGGAAAAAAAATATTTAGTGCCAATTACAAGTGGAGAAAGTAATTGCGCTCCAATACATTCTCTAATATTTATATCAGCAGGGGGCTGTGGCGTTTCATAAGTATAAATACCAGCATAAGCATTACCACTTGCCGCTTGCTGGTATCCAGTCCAGTTATGTGGGACAGATACTAAATAATTATTTGCAGTTGAGCACATATTATAATAATCAGGAGAGTATTGATTAAAATTTTTCCACCCAATAGCATGAATTATTTGACCCTGTGCATTTGGACAAGTATCAAAAATTTCAAAAGAGGGATTAGGCACAAGATTTTGCGCAATCATCGAAAAGCGAAATAGTACGAAAAATACGAAAAGGGAAAACTGCAAAACAGTGTTAGAAAAAAGAGAGCGAGTCCCGCTCATAGCGGGATGCAGAGCCATATTTTTGAGAGTAAAGTTATTCATTCATACAAGAGCGGTTATGCGAATGAGAGTACAAAGAAGCAAAAAAGTTATGAGAAAAGCAAGATAAAAAGGGAAATAATCTTACTTAAACCCCCCGCTGAAGTATCCCACCCAATGCCTGATTTTTGCCGGGGCGGTGGTTCCCATTTTCAAGTCCTCAACAGGAATGGGAGGGTGCGATAAACTGGTGGCATAGCCGATCGGTGTGCCGGTGAGTTTTGTTTTGCCTGCTTCTGCCATATAAAAAGCAGTGAGCAATCCCATAGGCACGGAATACCTGCCGCACCAGGTCCATAAATAATCTTTATAGTCGTCTTTCTTCACCGTGTATTCAGTGAACTTTTTTATTTTTTCTGTGGTGAGTTCTCCTGCAAAGCAGTTGCCGATGATTTCATGTTCGTGCGCCACTGCTTTTTCGTAGCCCGCGCTGTCGGCTCCATACGTGGCAAAGTTTTTTCCTCCCCAGTCCTCATCGCCATAATGCACCGCATCGGTGGAAAGGACAAGGGCAATATCTTTTCCCCATTCGAGTTTGTTTTCTTTCATAACGGAAGCAATGGCAGCGGCAAGCGGCTTCGCCATCTTGTTCATGTTGTCGAATGAATTATAGGGAACCAGAATGGAAACAATTTCAACGGAGCGGTTGAAATACTGAACGAACGGGAGAATTCCCTCCACCGAATGTTCAATAGTTTGCATGGAATCATTCACTTCATAGATTTCCTTTGGAAGTTGTGCAATTATTTTTTCGCGCAGCGGAGAAACTTTTATATTGCCGTAGCATCCGCGCCAGTGCGTGAACGAATCGAAAATAATTTTATCCTGCAGGTTGAGTTGCTTCGCCTTGTGTGCCACCCCGAAGAAAATCACTGTCTTCGCTTTCACGTTCCGCAGCACAAGTGGGTACAGGTAACTTGCATAGGTATGGTCATCGTGCGGAGAAATGGCAACCTTCCATGCATCGCCCGCAGAAATGTTTTTCTCTTTCCATACATCCGCCATTTTTTTTCCGAACTCTTTTTCAATCCGCTTCATCACGCTGTCCATCTGCCATTGCTGATGCGCGAAGCCCACCGTGTCGGCAAGCTGCGAGCGGAGTTTTATGGGTTGTGAGGTTGCAAGCATGGGAAGTAAAAATATAAAGAGAGAAAAAAGTTTCATTTGAAAAGACCTCACCCTGTCTTTTCCCGAAGGGACTCCTCTGAGCAGACGCCCCTCTCCTTGCACAAGGAGAGGGTAGGGGGGTGAAGTCACTGACATAATTTACTCAACTATAATTTTCCGAATCGCAATGCCCGAAGAATTCTTCACACTGAGAAAGTAAATTCCTTTTCCGAAACTATGCGCGTCAATCCGTTCAGAATAATTTCCGGAGAAACTCTTTATTTCCTTGCTGTAAATTTTTTCTCCAAGCAGGTTTCTTATTTCAATTGCATAATCATCTGCCGTTGCTGAAACAAACTCCAGCGTAAAGGCATCGCTTGTCGGGTTCGGAAATATATTCATGTTGAAATCACCCGGTGAAAGATTGGAAACAGAAACCGGAATGCAGGTAACCGTAACTGTTCCCGTAGCGGTGCATCCGCTTGCATCGGTAACTACGAGCGAATAATTTCCGGCAGAAAGCCCGGTTGCATTCTGATTGGTTTGCCCGTTGCTCCACATATAAGTGTAAGGCGTGCTTCCGCCAATTACAAACGGAACTGCCTGCCCGTTTTGCGCACCGCAGGGATTTTCGGGGAAAGCGGCAATGGTGCTAAGTTGAAGCGGAATAATTGGAGCAGCAAGTGTAACGGTGAGCGTAAGAGTTTTCGGGCAAAGAATATCCGTTACAGTAACCGTATAAGTTCCTGTGCCAAGACCGGTGGCAGTGGAAGTGGTTTGCCCCGATGGATTCCACAGGTAACTATAACTTCCGCTTCCGCCCGAAACAATCACCGTTGCCGTTCCGTTGTTGCTCGTAGATGAGCAGGGATTTGTATGCGTAACTGTTGCCGTCATTGCCGATGGTTGAGTAATGGTTACTGTTCCTGTGACTGTAACCGAACAGGTAATGTCCATAACGCTCACCGAATAATTTCCCGCGCTCAATCCGGTGGCAGCAGCAGTTGTCTGCGAAGAAGGATTCCAGAGATAAGAAAAATTTCCGCTTCCGCCCGAAGTGGAAACGGTGGCGGTTCCGTCATTTCCCCCGTTGCACGAAGCAGGAGTGGAAGTGAGCGAAATAGTTAATGCGGCCGGCTGCGTAATGCAGTTGGTGTACATAGCAGAACATCCGTTCGCATCGGTAACAGTAACCGAATAACATCCGGCAGAAGCATTGGAAAGATTTTGCGAAGTTGAACCATTCGACCACGCATAGGTAAACGCGGGAGTTCCTCCGGTAACAGAAATCATAATGGCTCCGTCAGTGCCTCCGTTGCAGGTTACGTTTGTTACCGAGCCGGTAATGGTCATGGCGGATGAATTGGTAACCGTTGCCGTTGCGGTTGCCTGGCATCCGTTTGCATCGGTAACCGCGAGCGTATAAGTTCCGGGATTCAATCCGGTGGCATCATCGCTGTTTCCTCCCGCAGGCGACCATGCATACGTATAAGGAGTAACGCCTCCTGAAACGGTGGTGTAAATTTCTCCGTTGCCCGAATTGCACGAAGTGGAATTATGAATGCTGTCAACCGAAATCATTATTGCAGGCGGAGCGGTGATGGTAAATGTTACAGTGAGCATGCATCCGTTGGCATCGCTTACGGTGGCATTGCAGTTGCCGGCACATAATCCGGTAATGACAGATGTGGTTGCTCCGTTGCACCAGGAATAGGTATAAGGCGGAGTGCCTCCGCTCACCGCTGCAGTTGCATCGCCATTGCAACTGTTGCCGCAGGTGGCGTTGTTCGAAGTAACAGTAATAGTAAGCGCGGATGGTTCAGAAATAGTTGCGGTTGCGGTGGCGGTGCAGCCGTTCATGTCGGTTACAAGAAGGGAATAGGTAGTTGCAGAAAGATTGGAAATATTCTGAGTGCTTGCGCTGTTGCTCCACAAATACGTATAAGGCGAAGTTCCTCCGGTAACTGATGAAGAAATGGAACCATCGTTCGCTCCGTTGCAGGAAATATCTTTGGGAGTAAGCATTACTGCGAGCGCTGCCGGTTCTGTAACAGCAACCGTTGCAGTGGCAGAACAATTATTTCCATCGGTAACTGTTACGGAATAATTTCCCGGGGAAAGATTGGAAATGTTCTGAGTGGTTTCCATGCCGGGCATCCACAGGTAAGTGTACATGCCTGTTCCTCCGCTCACCGATAAATTTATTGCTCCGTCATTATTTCCGTTGCACGAAACATTGGTTGCGGTAAGAGTGGTTGTAATGGCAGGAGGAGAAGAAATAGTTACAGGCGTGCAGACCAGACAATGATTTGCATCTTCCACGCAAACCGTATAAGTTCCTGCGCAGAGATTTGTTACAGAAGAAGTGGTTGCGCCCGAAGGATTCCAACTATAGGTATAAGGCGGAGTTCCGCCCGATGCAGTTACCATAGCCGTTCCATCGCAGGTTGAACTGCAGGTTGCGTTGGTGGAAGAAACCGTTGTGGTGAGCGCGGTAGGTTCAGTAATTCCTGCTATAGCGGCAGCAGTGCATCCGTTGGCATCGGCAACAACAACGGAATAAGTAGCCGGAGAAAGATTTGAAATAGCAGAAGTGGTTGCGCTGTTGCTCCATGAATACGTATAAGGTGAAGTTCCTCCGGTAACTGATGAAGAAATGGAGCCATCGTTCGCTCCGTTGCACGAAACATCTGTCGGAGAAAGAGTAACCGTAAGAACGGATGGTTGATTCACGGTGGCAACATCCGTGTGTGTGCAGAAGTTTGCATCGGTGATATTTACTGTATAAGTTCCCGGGGAAAGATTGGAAATGTTTTGAGTAGTTTCCCCGTTTGGCTGCCACGAATAAGTGTACATGCCGGTTCCACCGCTCACCGATAAATTAATGGCTCCGTCATTATTTCCGTTGCACGAAATAGTTGTAACAACAAGCGTGGTGGTGATGGCAGCCGGCTCGGTAATCACAGCAGTCAGTGTTGCCGTGCAGCCATTCGCATCGGTAACAAGAACCGAATACGTTCCCGCTGGTTTTGTATTAATGGTGGGAACTGTTTCTCCGCTCGACCATAAATAAGTATACATGGGAGTTCCGCCCGAAGTGTTCAGCATCACGTGCCCGTCATTTCCTCCGTTGCATTTCACATTATCCTGTACCGCAATGGAAACATTGAGCGCAGAGGCGGGTTCGTTCACCACAATTCCCGTAAGCGAAGTGGAGCCGCAGTTGTTCGAAACCGTTACGCTGTATGTTCCTGCGGCAAGCCCGGAAATATTCTGTGTGGTGGCTCCGTTGCTCCATGCATAACTTAAACTTCCACCGGAAGAATTTATGGTGATGGCTCCTGTGCTGTTTCCTTTGCAGGCGACATCGGTAACAGAATTTACGGATGCTGTTGGAATCGTGTTCACGGTAAAAGTTCCCTGCATCATGCTTGCGTGGTAATCGCATTGGTAACTATAAGTGGCGGCAATGGTGGGAACAATTCCCCAGTACTGCCCGAAGCCGGTGAGGTCGGGCGAAGTGGTGTCAATGGGATTATATATATGTACGTTGTGAAACCCGCTCGACCATACGAACACAATCGTATCGCCCAGGCACATGTTCACCTTGTTGGGCGAAAATTGAAAATTCATCACCTGCACCACATAAGCGGCTGCGTTTGATTTAATGGAAGTGGTAAAAAGAAAAGAAAGGGCGATGAGAAGAGAAGTAAAAAGTTTTTTCATGATAAAGTTTGATTAGAAGTATCTTCTGATTTGAGGACTCACAAATTTAATATTTTATGATAAATGGAAGTAGTAATATTACACGCCTTTTAATTTTGTACATTCACGCGGCTTTTAGAAATTTTTTGTGTTCAACAATTCTTCCAAAGCATACAGTCATATCCCCGCAGTTTCGGGTGCAGGGCTTTTAGTAACGCTCGGAATTATTTTTGGCGACATCGGCACTTCTCCTCTCTATGTGCTGAAAGCAGTCGTAGGAACAAAAACAATTGACTCCACTTTAATTATTGGCGGCATCTCCTGCATTTTCTGGACGCTGATTATTCTCACCACAGTTAAATATGTAATCCTCACTCTCCGCGCGGACAACCGCGGTGAAGGAGGAATTTTTTCTCTCTACGCGCTGGTGAAGAAGACAAAAATTTACTGGCTCATTATTCCTGCCATGATTGGCGGCAGCGCGCTCATTGCCGATGGAATTCTCACTCCTGCCATTTCGGTTTCCTCCGCGGTGGAAGGATTAAAATCGGTGAATGAAAATATAAATCCGCTTCCCATTGTCATCACTATTCTCACTGCGCTGTTTGTCATTCAGCAGTTCGGAACAAGTTTTGTTGGGAAATTTTTTGGACCCGTCATGCTCATCTGGTTTGCCATGCTCGGTTATCTCGGATTTGTTGCTATCGCAGGCACTCCTGAAATTCTCAAAGCGCTGAATCCTGTTTACGCCTATCGTCTTCTTGCCGAACATCCGGGAGGATTCTGGGTGCTGGGCGCAGTGTTTCTTGCCACTACAGGCGCGGAAGGAATTTATTCCGACATGGGTCACTGCGGAAAAGGAAACATCCGCATTTCATGGTCAATGGTTTTAACAATGCTTCTGCTGAATTATTTCGGGCAGGGTGCATGGCTGCTGAATCACCAGGGAGAATTGCTCGGTGAAAGAAATCCGTTTTACATGATTATGCCCGTGTGGTTTATCCTTCCTGGAATTTTAATTTCCACTTCGGCAACTATTGTTGCAAGCCAGGCATTAATCACCGGTTCTTTCACTATTATCAACGAAGCCATCCGCCTCAACTTCTGGCCGAAAGTGAGAATTGTTCATCCATCCGATTTCAAAGGGCAGATGTATATTCCTTCCGTGAACTGGATGCTGTTTGCGGGATGTATCGGTGTAGTACTTTATTTCCGCGAATCATCCAACATGGAGGCGGCATACGGGCTTACCATCAATTTTGATATGCTGATGACAACAATACTTCTTTCGTTTTACATGATGCTGAAAAGATATAACCCGGTTTTCATTTTTTCTTTTTTCGCGATTTATTTTTTCATTGAAAATTCTTTCCTGGTTGCCAACCTCAGCAAATTTGTGCATGGCGGATGGGTGAGTTTTATGATTGCCGGAATTCTTGTTACAGTGATGTGGATTTGGTTCCAGGCGAGAAAAATCCGGAACCGCTATCTGGAATTTGTGAAACTGGATGATTATGTTCCTGCCATGATTGATTTGAGCCGCGATACCAGCGTTCCGAAATATGCAACGCATTTGGTTTATCTCACGAGCGCGGATGACCCGCGCGATATTGAAGCGGCAGTAATGAATTCCATTCTGAACAATCACCCGAAGCGCGCGGATATTTACTGGCTGGTGCACGTGGATGTGGTGAACGAACCTTACCGCATGGAATATAAAGTGAACATTCTCGCGCCCGAAGATTTAATCCGCATTGATTTCCGTTTGGGCTTCCGCATTCCACCGCGAATCGGTTTGATGTTCCAGCGGATTGTTCATGATTTGCTGGAGTCGAAAGAAGTGGACGTAACGAGCCGCTACGATTCGAAAGGCGATGAGATTGGAGATTTCCGTTTCGTGGTGCTGGAAAAATTTCTCTCCTATGAAAACGAACTTCCCTTCTACGAAAAAATTATCATGGATGGATATTTTCTTCTGAAGCACATGAGTTTGTCAGATGAAAAATCTTTCGGGCTCGATATGGATGATGTAACGCTCGAAAAAGTTCCGCTGATAATTACTCCGGTGAAGGAAGTTAAACTCAAGCGCATCAACTGAGTTTTTAAATTCCTGGTAACGAAGTAACGAATTTGGTTACAAATATTACGAATCATACAAACGTACTATTCGTAAAATTCGTTATTGAGATTCGTTACTTCGTTACCAGAATATTTCGAATTTTTATTGTGAGCAGGTTGCCTTCGCCACGTTCGGTTCTTTCAATGCTTCTTTTGCTTTCTTGCTGTTCGGGTCAACGCCAATAAGTTTCTGGTAAATACATTTTGCGTTTGCGTAATCTTTCATAACCATATCCGCATAACCAATGGCTTCGTACGCTTCAATCACGCTTGATTTATTTTTATCCATCTCTTCCGGTTTCAATTTGGAAAGATACTGCTCGTAAAAAGGTTTTGCCATTCCTTTTTTACTGTCGGGATCGAGGCAGGCATTTGCTTTTGCTCTATATAAATATCCCATCGGAATATCCGGGCGAAGAATTGTAATTTGTTTGAACGAAGAATCCGCCAGCGCGCATTGTTTGCTTTTATAATAGGCGAGACCGAGCACATAATAATCATTTGCGTCAACTCCCTTTCCGGCTTTTATTTTTTTGTTGAAGGCGTCAATGGCTTCGGGATATTTTTTCATCTGCATATAACTTTTTCCCAACTCTCCGTTGAGTTCCGGTTTTGTTGTGTCCTGCTCGATTGCTTTTTTCAATTTTTCAATCGCCAGGGAATCTTTTCCGCACTTCGACAAAAGTTTTCCATTGTACTCATAATCCGAAGCGAGAATTTTTTTCGCAGGAGCCATCGAGAAAAATTTATCAATCGCTGTCAAGCCGTTTGTGCAATCTCCCGTTTCAAAATAAGAGTAGGCGAGAAGGCGATAGAGAAAAATAATTTGCGCATTTGTTTTTTGAATTTCCTGTATGGAAGCAATCGCATCCGAATATTTTTTGCTCAGGAAAAGAAACGAAGCGTAACGCACCTGCGCGCTCAAACTTCCGCTGTTGAGTTCTAAATATTTTTTGTAGTTCTGAATGGCGGTTTCGTATTGTTTTCCCCTGTAGAATGCTTCCGCCTTTTCGCGGTAAGCGGGAGCGAAGTTCGGATCAACCTTGGTTGCTTCGTCATAATTTTTTACCGCTTCCGGCAAATTTCTCGCTCGTGAATACAACTGCCCAATTCGCAAAAGCGCTTTGGAAGATTTTTTATCCATGTCGTATGCCTTCTTGTAATAAGTAATCGCCTGCGATGCGTCACCGGGATTTTGCTCGAGCGTTGCATCGCCAATCAGAATATAAATTTCAGGATTGTCTTTGTCTTCCTTCAGCGCCTTGTTGAGAAGATTGATTGCTTCAGCCAAATCTTTGTTCTTCGCGCGCGTGTAAGTTTCTGCAATTTTCATGTACACCATTGCTTTTTGTTTGCCGGTGGTTTTATCCGTTTTGTTAATAGGAGAAATAATTTGCACCGCATCGTAAAATTGTTTTTTCGCATCGGCAGTTTTTCCTTCATACCACAAAACTTTTCCAAGCCCCACGTAATTTATTGGATTGTTCGGATTTTTTTTCATTCCCATTTCATACATCATCCGCGCAGTATCCAAATCAATTTTCTTGAAAGATGAATCGAGAATTTCCTGCTTGAAAAAATTTTCTCCGTAGAAGAAAAAATTATCTCCGTTAGTGGGCTCGCGCTGAATCAACGAACGAAATGCTGCATCGGCTTTTTCAAATTGTTCGCTCTCGGTTAATTTGATTGCGTCAGAAAGTGATTGTGAAACTGCCAACTGCCAACTGCCAACTGCTGCTAAAAAAAATAACTTTTTCATATTTTTAATTTTTAATCCTTCGACTACGCTCAGGACATGTTTTTCTTTTTAATTACTTATTGGTGATTGTAACCATTCTTACCGGCTGTGTTGCAGGAACCATGCCGGACTTCAAAATTATTAATTGTCCCTTTTCTCCCGCCACAAAAGCAGCAAACCCCGTGCCGAGCCCGGTTCTGCCTTCGCGGTTGATGATGTAAACATTTCGTGTGAACGGATATTCTCCTGAGTAAATTGTTGCCTGATAGGGTTGAAAAAAATCTCCGGGGTTTTCTTCGGAAGCAACTCCGAGCACATTCACTTTGCTGAGAAAACTTCGCGTGAGCGTATCGTCCGCATCGCTTATCCAGTTCACGCCAATGATTCCGAGCGCGCTTTTATTTTTGCTCACATACTCCACCACTTCGGGATTTGATTTGAGAGCGAAAATATTTTTCGGAAAATTATTTTCACCAAGAATTTTTTCTTTCACCATTCTTACGTTGCATGATTTTTCGTTGTCGAAAACAATTGTTATGCTTGTGTCCTGCGCGGATTTTTCTTTTATGGCAGGGCTGAATTCTTTCCATTGATTTTTTTTTCCTGTGAAAATATCTTTGAGTTCGGAATAAGTAAGTTCTTTCACAGGATTATCCTTGTGTGTGATGAACGCAAGCGCATCTACCGCAATTTTTGTGGAAGTGGGAAAAGATTTTTTCGCAGCGAAATAATCTTTTTCTTTCCGACTTAAATCACGGCTGAGAATTGCAACACGGCAGGAATCCGCGAGCAAGTCATTCACGATTTCGCCTTCATGTTTATAAATCACTTCAATGTTTGATTCTTTGTATAATCCTTCGAATGCTTCAATCTCTGCTGTGAAAAGCTGCGAATACGATTCATCAATTTCAATTTTGAGTTTGCCTTGAGTGGGAGTGCTTTGCGGAGAACCACAAGACGCAAGTCCCAAGCACCAAATCCCAAGTCCCAAGTATTCAAAAAGAGTTTTCATTAATTTTTTTTTCTTAATTGCCGTAAGAAATATGCCATTCTAAAAAGCCCGTATGCGGTTAACACGCCTCCCAAAATTTTTCTGTACTGCGGATTTTCAATCAGCCCTTCGAAAACAGGCGTCATCAGGAAAAGCAATCCGAAAAATATGTAAGCAAAACTCATGATGAAGCCGAAAATTTTCAGAGGAGTGAGTGACATAAAAAAAATTTAATGGCAAAAGTATTACTTTACTTCAAACCGGATGGGAAGTACTAACCGTTCTTTTACGGGTTCTCCGTTTTGCCGCGCAGGTTCCCATGCTGGCATTTTTTTCACAACGCGCAACGCTTCTTCGTTCAGTTCATTATAGCGGCTTTTATTCTGAAGAGATATGTTGATGATGCCTCCATCTTTATCTACTGTAAATGCAACTCCTATTTTTTCTTTTATGTTTCCTGTTTCAATCAATACCTGAGGTGTGTGCGCATTATTTTTCAGAAAGCGGAAAAGTTCTTCCTCTCCTCCTGGGAATCTTGCTTGCTCCTGCACTGCGGTGCTCCAGTAAGTTGCAGTATCATCAATAATTTTTTTTGCTTCTCCACCGGGAAATAAATTTAATGGTTCACCTTTTCCCGTATCAAGAGGATTTCCGGAGCCCGTAAAATTGTTGATTGGATTTTTGGGAAGGGGAGTATTGTCTATGTGACTGTCGTCCACTACCGGTTTAAATCTATCAGTAGAAGGAGTTGAGCGCTGCAGCGGTTGCTCAATTTGTTTTGGCACAATGGAATTGTCTTTTAGCGGAGGAAACAAAATTACTTTTCCGCTATCCGGAATTTTTATTTCCGTCTTTGGAATTTCCCTCGCAATAAAAAATACTACTGTAAGCAAACCAATCAGAAGTATTGTTGCCGAAAATGCTTTCGCAAGCGTGTTGTCGTAATGTGTTCTGATTTCGTAGGCGCCATAGGTTTTGTTCAGGCGCTCAAATACGATTTCGTTTCGTTCCCCGCTGGTAACTTCCGACCAATCGGAAAACATTTTTGATGTTGTGTTCATGTGAAGAGAGTTTAATTGTTAGTGTTGCGTAGTTTCTCTTCATGAGGAATTTGCTTGAATGAATCAATATCAATTATGATTCCACAACAATAGTTTTTCCACAACAAATTAGTAACTGGTCGTTTTATTGAGTAACTGGTAGGAAAAAAAGATTACATCGATAAAAAAACAAGATTATACAGATTTCATCGGTGAGTCACAAATTAAAAAATCGTTGTAATCGGTGAAGTTTACTGCAACTTAAACGCAATCGGAAGAATGTAACGCACTTTAACGGCTTTCCCGTTTTGTTTTCCCGCGCTCCACTTGGGCATCATTTTCACAACACGCATTGCTTCTTTATCGCAGCCGGGTCCGCCTTTGAGTCCTTTATAAAGTTCAACACCCGTAACGCTGCCATCTTTGTCAACCACAAATGTGATGAAAACCTTTCCCTGTATTCCATTTTCTTTTTCTACTTGCGGGTACTGGATATTTTTTCTGAGGAAGCCAAAAAGCTCCGCATCGCCACCGGGGAATTGTGGCTGCTCCTGAATGGCAACCAAATCATACACGGTGTTATCATCTATTACATTATTCTTCGGTTCATCGGCAATCACCAGCGCGTTTGGATCTCCTTCGTGCGTTTCTTCGGCAACGTGCGTCTCCGTAAGTTTTTCCTGCGGAGGAGGAATCTCTTCTATTTTTTCTTCCACCACTACAGGAACAGTGAACTTAATTGTTTCCATCACCGGAGGAGGCGGAGGAGGTGGCGGTGGCGGAGGAGGTTCCGCTTTGTCAAGCGGAGGCGGAGCCATGTCTACAATTACATCCACGGGTTTATTCAGGTTTTCAACGCCAGCGCTGATAAGAGAAATAATAAACGGAATGGAAGCGGCAAGAATAATTGCAGAAGCGGCAATGATTAATGCTTTGGTTAAAAATTTTCCGTAGTTCCTGCGGATTTCGTACGCGCCATATTCTTTGTTGCGGTTTTGAAAAACCAGTTCATTGCGTCCTTCGAACACTACATTCTGCCAATCTTGTGAAAAAAATCCTTTAGTCATAATTTATTTTATTGTTCCCATTTGTTTCAGCAGCATAATTTCAGGAGGAGAAATATCTACGAGCGCATATTTTCCTACATCTGCCACATTCAATTCATCAATAATATCTATAATGCTTTTGTATTTTGCTTTTTCATCTGCTTTCACAATTACAAACCGCGCTTCTTTCGCGCTCTTCGTTTCAATTGCCAGCCGCTTGTAAGTGGTGTCTGCCATTTCGTGATGCATGAATTTTTCTTTCAGCGTTTTTATTTTTTCTCTTACACTTTTATTCATATCTCTGAAAACTTTTCGAATTCCTTCCCGTGAATAATCGGTTGTCTTAACTATAGATGGGTCCATCTTGAATTTTCCATAATAATAAAAAACTTTTTCCTGCTTGTCGGTGAGCAGAAGCGTTAACGTGGTAGTATCTACCTTCATGCTGTTCGAAGTGTCTTTCGGTTTCACAGGCATATTAATTTCCATCGTCTTCGGCTTGCTGAATTGTGTGGTAAGAACGAAAAAAGTAAGCAGAAGAAAACCTAAATCCACCATGGGCGTCATGTCCACGCGCGCTGCGTGTTTCTTCGCTCTTTTCTTCTGGTGTTTGCCGTGGCCTCCGCCACCGCCATCTATTATCTCTGCCATAATTTATTCCGGTGCTTCCGTTTTCATGTTTGTAATCAAATTGAAACTGTTCAAATCCTGGTCTTGAAAAGTTTTTATCACATTCTTGATTACTTTATAATTTGTTTGCCCGTCCGCCTTAATTGAAATGCGGCACCAATTCTCTTTCGACATGTGATTTGTCTGCTGAAAAATTTGTTTCTCCCTCCATCCGAAAAAAATCCAATCTCTTAATTGATTGTTTAATGAATCAAGCGGAATGCCGGGTGTTGTTTTATCTATCTGCAATCTTTCTTTTTCACCGCCTCTTATATAAGGAAGAAGTTGTGCGAGCGGAACTCCGAACTCGCTCATCACCGTAAAACGTTTCACATCTGATTCGGTTAATCCATCCAAAGCAGGTTTGTACTTCTCTTTCATTTTCATCAAAAGATTTCTGCGCACATCTTGTCCGTCCAGATTGTAAAAAACTCTTCCGGCAGTATCAACCGTCACCTGCAAAGTATTTTCGGGAAGAATTTTTTCTGAATGAGAAGCAGGGGGATTAATGGGCACTGCTTCGTTTACGCGGAATTTTGCCGTGAGCATGAAAAAGGTTACCAGCAAAAACGCCAGGTCAACCATCGGTGTCATGTCGAGCGATGGAGCGCTTTTCGGTATTTTTATTTTGCCCATAGTCAGAATTTCGGATTTCGGATTTTTAATCCGCAATTCGCAATCACTTTTCTATTTGTTTTTAGTTGCGAAAGTTTGAACGATAGAATATCCGGCTTCGTCAATTGCGTATGTGAGCGCGTCAACTTTTGAACTGAAATAGTTGTAAAGAATAATTGCGAGTGTTGAACCAAGAATTCCGAAGAATGTATTTACAAGCGCTTCGGAAATTCCGGTTGCAAGCGCAACAGTATCGGGCGCGCCTGCCTGCGCCATTGCGCTGAACGCACGAATCATTCCCACCACTGTTCCAATCAAACCAATCAATACAGCAATGGAAGCGCAAGTGGAAAGGATGACAAGATTTTTTGACATCATAGGAAGTTCAAGTGCGGTTGCTTCTTCCAAACCTTTCTGAATAGCAGCAATTTTTCTTTCCTTGTCCATTGAACCGTCATTTTGTACGCGTTCGTATTCACCCAAACCGGAACGAACCACATTCGCGATGGAACCTTTTTGCTTGTCGCATTCTGCAATGGCTTCGTTCACTTGATTGTTGGAAATTAAATCGCGGATGTTCCGGATGAAACTTTCAACGCTTCCTGTTCCTTTCACTTTGCCGAGCGTGATGAAGCGCTCGATGGTGAAAGAAATTACAATGAGGTTCACGGCAATCAGGAACGGAACAATAATTCCTCCTTTATACATAATGCCCATGATGTTGAGCGGGTGCTTGGTGTTGTCGCCTTCTTCAAAGTTGGAGCCGTTACCAAGAACTAAAAGATAAACTGCCCAGCCGATTATGATTGCCGCAACAATGATGATTGCATTGTTCATCGGATTTGATTTCTTTCCCATAATATTTAAGTTTAAAGTTTAAGGTTCAAAGTTTAAAGTTGAATTTATATCTATCAAAAACCGTGTCAAACTTATAAAAAATTCTTTCATGCGAAGAGATTTTTAGCAAGTGGTCTTTTATATGAGTAACTGGCATACTTTGATAAAATAATGCGAATGATGCGAATGTTTTTTTTATTCGTGTCATTCGTATCAATTCGCATTTTTAGCATTATGATTCTTTTCCTTATTATATGTTCGGATGATTGGAATGGTTGTAACGATGATTAACCCAATAACAATCCACTCCAGATTTTCTTTCACCCATTTTATTTCCCCCAAATAATATCCGAGAATTGAAAGCGAACCAATCCAGAGAATGGCGCCAACGATTGTATAAATAAAAAATATTCTGAACTCCATTTTAATTACGCCAGCCAGGATAGGAGCGAAGGTGCGGATGATGGGAAGAAATCTTCCGAGCACCAATGATTTTCCTCCGTGCCTCTCGTAGAATGAGCGCGTAATTTCTACATAGCGTTTTTTGAAAATGAGATTATCATCCTTATTAAATAAAGCGGAGCCAACTTTTTTTCCGAAATAAAATCCTGTAATGTTTCCTGCGATTGCCGCCAGCATAAGAAATCCGGCAAGAGAAAAAATATTTGTATTCATCAGTTGCGGCTCGGATGCGCAAATTAATCCGGCAACAAACACCAATGAATCTCCGGGAAGAAAAAAACCAACCATCAAACCTGTTTCTGCAAAGATGACAAAGACAAGCAGTGCAATTCCTCCATAGCGAATTATGGATTCAGGATTGGTAAGCTCTTTAATAAATTCCCAAGTGTCATGCATAAAATAGTTTGCCCCCCGCCCTAAAGGGAGCTAATGTTATTTCACCCTTTAGGGTTGGGGCAACTCATTCTCCCATTTCGCAACCACAACAGTTGCCAGACAATTTCCTGTTACGTTAATTGCAGTGCGCGCCATGTCCATTAAAACATCCACTCCAAGAATCGCAAATGCTTTTTCCGCAGGAAGTCCAAGTGATGAGACAGTACTCACTAATATAAGGAAAGAAGCGCCTCGAACTCCTGCCACTCCTTTGCTCGTGAGCATCAGCACGAGGCACATATAAATTTGCTGTCCGATGGTGAGTTCTATTCCGCACGCCTGCGCTATGAAAACGGAAGCGAGGGAAAGATAAAGTGTGCTCCCATCTAAATTGAAACTATATCCTGTAGGAAGAACGAACGCAACAATCTTGTTCGGAATTTTCATCACGTCTTCCATATTCTCAAATGCTTTAGGCAGCGCGGCTTCAGAACTTGCAGTGGCGAATGCAATCGTTACAGGTTCAGTAACTGCTTTGATAAAAAGTTTGAACGGAAGTTTTATCATGAATCCTATCGGAACAAAAACCAAAAGAACAAAGGCAATGTGCGCTCCATACAGCGTAATCACCAGCATAAATAAATCTTTCAGCACGCCAAGTCCCAATGTAGAAACCGTGTATGCCATCGCTCCGCCTACTGCAAATGGTGCAAAGCGCATCACCACATCCGTGAACTTGAACATGACTTCACTCAGCGATTCACAGAACGAGAGCATTGTTTTACGCTGTTCAGGTTTTGTAACGAGCGAAAGCCCGATGGCAAACAGCACGCTGAAGATCACCACCTGCAAAACATTTCCTTCCACCACCGCTTTGGCAATGTTCTCCGGAAAAATTTCGAGAATGACATTGTGCTCTTTCTTTTGCTCTATGAGTTTTTCCGCTTTCTGAATTTGCGCTTCGTTCGCAGAGAGCGATGCGCCTGTGCCGATGTGCGTGAGGTTGATAGTAATTAATCCAACAGCCAGCGCCAGCGTAGTAACAATCTCAAAATAGAGAATTGCTTTCAATCCCATTCTTCCAACCTGTTTTAAGTTGGAATGCCCTGCGATTCCCACAACCAGTGTTCCGAAAATCAGCGGAGCAATAATGGTTTTAATCAGGCGGAGAAAAATATCGCTGAGGATTTTCAAATTATTTCCTGCGTCTTTCCAGAAATAACCGATGGCAACGCCAATCAGCATTCCAAGAAAAATCTGCGCGACTAAATTGAATTTGAATTTCATCAAAACAAAAGTAAGATTATTTAGAAGGAGAGAAATTATATCAGCCGAATCACTAAGTCAGGGAAAATTCCAAGTGCGAGTGCGAGAACAATTGTAATGACGAGCAGAATTTTTGGGAGAAGAGAAACTTCTATAGAAGAAGTGTCTGAAGATTCTTTCAGGTACATTGAAATAATAACGCGGAAATAATAATAAACGCCAATCAACGAGCCAAGCACTGCAATCAGAACTAACCAAACATATCCGCTTGTTAAAGCAGAAGTGAAAATGTAATACTTCCCAAAAAATCCTGCCAGCGGAGGAATTCCTGAAAGAGATAACATGGCAATACACATTGCCAAAGCAGCAAGAGGATTTCGTTTTGCTAATCCTGAAAGAGAATCAAATGCAATGGTTGATGGTTGATGGTTGATGGTTGATGTATTTTCAAGGATGGTGAGAACTGCAAACGCTCCGATAGTGGAAACAGAATATGCGGCAGCATAAAATAAAATTGAACCTGCTGAATTAGTATTCATCGCGATAATTGCCAATAGCATATATCCCGCATGCGAAATGCTGGAATAGGCGAGCATTCGTTTTACATTTGATTGATAAACGGCTGTGATATTTCCGAGAAGAATTGTTGCAGCAGACATTATCCAGATAATATTCGTCCATGTTTGCCCGACTCCAGCAAAACAAATGAACAAACGCAGGAATGCGGCAAACGCTGCCGTCTTTACAATGCTTGACATAAAGGCGGTTACTTGCGTTGGCGCTCCTGTATATACATCAGGTGCCCAGAAATGAAACGGCACTGCCGAAATTTTGAATGACATTCCAATGAGCATGAAAAGAATTCCTCCCGATAATAAAACCCATTGTGCATCGCTCGGCCGTGCCTGCGATGGCATGGGAGGATTGAGATAAGTTTGAATGGTGTGAATATTGAAAGTCCCGAAGCAACCATAGAGCAGTGCAATTCCGAAAAGTAAAAATCCTGTAGCGAATGCACCCATTAAAAAATATTTCAGTGCGGATTCATTTGACGCCAAATCGTCTTTGCGGCTTCCTGCCAGAACGTAAAGTGGTATGGAAAGAATTTCTATTCCGAGGAAAAGCATCACCATGTTAGAATAAGAAACTAAAATCACCGCTCCGCATAAAGCAAAAAGAACTAATGCAAAATGATCGGTGCGGCTGGTTTCTTCGCGGAAGAAATTTCCGGACATCATGAACCATAAAAAAGCAGTTCCAATAATAACACAGGAAAATAACAGCGCATAATTATTAAAAGTGAGCATGTCGCTGTAATAATGAATATCGGTGTTCCAGTCTTTAACAACACATGCAATCGCTCCTAATAATCCAACCAATACAATCGGAAGCAGAAACTTTTTAAAGCGGAACATTTCCGCAAGCATTGCGATTACACCCAAACCGGAGAGTATGTACAAAATCTTCATAGTTGTTCCATCGGTTGAATTAATTCTGTAATGCGCGCCACGGCAGGTTCGGCAATGTCAAGCAATGGTTTCGGATAAACTCCCATCGCTATGATGAGAATCACAATTGTTCCAAAAACTATTTTTTCACTCGCAGATAAATCTGTGAAAGTTGAAGTGAGAGAATTTGTTTCTCCGAGCATCGTGCGTTGATAACTCCTCAGCATGTACACTGCTCCGAGAATTACAGTGAGTCCTGCGAATGCGGCAAACCACGCGTTGTATTGATATATTCCGTTGAGCAAAAGAAATTCTCCCACAAATCCGTTTGTGATTGGAAGTGCAACGCTTCCGAGCATTACAATCATAAATCCCGTGGCAAATCGCGGAGCGATGTTTCTGATTCCTCCGAGTTGTGAAATCTCATTTGTCTTCGTACGGTTGAATAAAATATCTGCGACAAAAAATAATCCTACCACATTTATTCCGTGCGCAAGCATTTGCATGATTCCGCCTTGAATTCCCTGTGCGGTGAGAGAAAATATTCCGGCAGAAATTAATCCCACGTGAGCGATTGACGAATACGCAATCAATCGCTTGAAATCTTTTTGCTGAATGGCAATGATTGATGCATAAAGAATTCCGATGATGGAAAGAATCATTGCCGTGTTTCCCCAGTGTTGAACTCCATTCGGAACAAGCGGCAGCAGCCAGCGAATCAATCCGTACGTTCCCATCTTCAGCATGATTCCGGAAAGCAACATTGTCCCTTGTGTTGGAGCAACAACATACGTATCGGGCTGCCATGTGTGAAAAGGAAACACGGGCATTTTAATTGCTAACGCGATAAACATCGCCCAAAAAATCCAGGTTTGTTCTGAGGAAGAAAGATTTGCTCCAGCAACATATAGCGCATGAATGTCAAAAGTTCTTGCAACTGCCTGCCCGCTTTCAAGAATTACATTATCTGTTTGGAGATAAACATAAATCAAACCGACAAGCATAAGTAAACTTCCTGTGAGGGTGTAAACAAAAAATTTGAAAGTGATTCGCGCGCGGTTTTCTCCTCCCCACAATAAACAGATGAACCAGATGGGAATCAGCGCGAGTTCCCAGAAAATGTAAAATAAAAATCCGTCCTGTGCCGTGAAAACTCCCACGAGAGCTGATTGCATTAAAAGTATCAGAGCATAAAAAACATTTTGATTTTTTATTTCTCTATTGAAAGAAGAAAAAATAATCAGCGGAACCAAAACATTTGTGAGAAGAACAAGAAGTAATGAAATTCCATCCATCGCCACTTTAAAATGAATACCGAGAGATTTTATCCAGACTAAATCCACCATCAACTGTGCGTCAGCATTGATTTTAAATTTTGTAAATGCGTAAACAGCCAATGCTAATTGTATAACAGAAAATCCAAGCGCAACTTTCTTCACTTGTTCGGAATTAAAAATCCAAACCAGCAATGAAGCGAGCAAGGGAAATCCTATGAGTGCAGCAGTATTCATACTAATTTATACAGCAGAATTAAAATTATTCCAATCACCATCGCGAAAATATAAAAGCCGATATGCCCTGTTTGAATTAAGCGTGCCTGAGAACTTGTCCACGTTACTCCTTCGCCAACAAAATTTACAATCTGGTCAATAAATTTAATTTCAACGAAGCGGTGAAGTTTATCTGAGAGCCAGTCGGTGGGTTTTGTAAAAAGTTTTGCGTAGAGTTCATCCATGTAATATTTATTGTAAATCATTTTCTGAACAGGATTGATGTGCGCAGTATCCGCAGGAGGAACATTTTTATTTTTCACGAAGAGATAATACGCGGAATAAATTGAGGCGAGCGCGGCAATCACAGCCACCGCCATCAGAATAATTTCTGTAGAATGAGAAAGTTCTTTCGGAAGCATTTTTAATTCGGAAGCAGAGAAAACAGGTTCCAGAAATTCTTTCAGGAAATGTTTTCCGCCCATTACTTCCGGGATTCCGAAAATTCCTCCAACTACTGAAAGCACAGCAAGCACTATCAGCGGAATGGTCATTGTCTTCGGAGATTCGTGCAGGTGATGTTCCTGCTCGTGTGTTCCGCGGAATTTTCCGAAGAATGTTAAATAGAATAAACGGAACATATAGAATGCTGTCATCACCGAACCAAGCACGCCCATAAGCCAGAAAAATTTATTGTACGCAAATGCGTGACCGAGAATTTCATCCTTCGAGAAAAATCCTGAGAAGGGAAAAATGCCCGAGATGGCAATCGTTCCCATCATGAACGTAAGAAAAGTAATCCGTAAAGATTTTTTCAAACCGCCCATTTTGCGGATATCCTGCTCACCGCTCATCGCGTGAATTACACTTCCCGCTCCGAGAAATAATAATGCTTTGAAGAATGCGTGCGTCATCACATGAAACACTGCGCCTGTGTATGCGCCAACTCCTAATCCTAAAAACATATATCCGAGTTGGCTCACGGTAGAGTAGGCGAGAACTTTTTTAATGTCATTCTGAAATAATCCGATTGTTGCGGCAAAAATTCCAGTGAACAATCCAACGCCAGCAACAATATCCATCGAAATGGGTGCGAGCGTGTATAAAATATTTGAGCGTGCAATCATGTAAATGCCTGCTGTCACCATTGTTGCTGCGTGGATAAGCGCGGAAACAGGAGTGGGGCCCGCCATCGCATCGGGAAGCCATGTATATAAAGGTATCTGCGCGCTTTTTCCTGTGGCGCCAACAAAAAGCAAAAGTGTAATTGTAATCATCACCGCCTGGTTGGAGGGAAAAGAACCTGCCGTGTCAAATACTTCAGAATATTTTATGCTTCCGAACGTGAGGAAAATGAGAATGATTCCGAGAATAAAACCTAAATCGCCAACGCGGTTCATGATGAATGCTTTGTTCGCGGCTTTGTTGTATTCCGTGTTCTTGAACCAGAATCCAATTAATAAATACGAACAAAGTCCAACTCCTTCCCATCCGACAAACATTACGAGATAATTATCTCCCAGCACCAGCAGAAGCATGAAGAAGATGAAAAGATTCAGGTGAGAAAAAAATCTGCTGAACGCAGGATCATCGTGCATGTAGCCGATAGAGTAAACGTGAATGAGAAATCCTACTCCTGTGATGATGAGAAGAAAAATTACCGAAAGAGGGTCGATGAGAAAAGAAAAATCAGCATTGAAGTTTCCCGCGTGAATCCAGTTGAAAAGATGAACGGTATAAGATGGATTTCCTTTTCCGACCTGAAAAATTTCTCCGACCGCTTCATCTCCGAATAACTGCCCGAACATTCCGCAGGACATAATAAAACCAATTCCAACAGTTGCGCATGCAATAAGCCCCGCCAATCCTTTGCTCATTTTTTTTCTCCGATGGAATACGGAGTCCGTAACTTCGTTCGGACCGAAAAAGCCAATGAGTAAAAACCCGATGAGCGGAAGAAGCGGTACGAGCCAGCTGTAATTTATTGCTTCAATCATATTCTAACAACAGATTCAACGGATGAAGACGGATTCAAACGGATGTTATCTGTCTGCATCTTTTTTATCCGTATGAATCTGCATTTAATCAGTTCTTCAATTTATTCAACACATCAATATCGGTTGAGCCGGTATTTCTGTAAATCATTATCAATATCGCCAAGCCAACTGCGACTTCCGCAGCGGCAACGACCATTACAAAAAACACAAAGACCTGTCCTGCAGCATCACCCCAGTAAGAAGAAAACGCAACGAGCAAAAGATTTACCGCGTTCAGCATTAATTCAACCGACATAAAAATAATTATTGCGTTCCTGCGGAACAAAACACCAAGTACACCAATGCAAAACAACACTGTGCTCAGCAGGATGTAATGATTGATGTGTATGTTTTGTATCGTGTTCATTTAATATCGCGTTTACCCAGCATCACCGCTCCAACCATTGCCGCTAAAAATAAAATGGAAGCGATTTCAAACGGAAGAAGGAATTGTTTGAATAAAACTTTTCCAAGATTTTTTACAAGACCAATATCTGCGATAGCAGAATGAGGAGGAGCCGGAAGTGCGTTTGTAGTTCTCATGGCTCCGATTAAAACGATGAGAAGTATTCCGGCAGAAATCACAGCAGCAAATTTCCATGCAATACTTTTATGCGGCTCGGTTTCTTTGTTCAGATTCAAAAGCATGATGACGAATAAAAACAAAACCATAATTGCCCCGGCATAAACTATGATGTGAACTGCTGCAAGGAATTGAGCGTTCAATAAAATGTAATGCCCTGCAATAGCGAAGAAAGTAATGACGAGATAAAGTACACTGTGAATCGGATTCTTTTCGAGAATGACCATCAGGCCGCATAGAATCGCGAGGAAGGAGAGAAAGTAAAAAAGATAAACAGTCATATTCTATTCAACTCGAAATTATTTTAATCTGTTGTGCTGAAGTTCTTTATTATTTTTGAATTCCAAAACTTCTTTTGTCTGTCTTTTCGAAATATCCACGCGTTTGTTTTCTTCAACTCCTTCTACCAGCAAATCTTTTCCGTACACGAATTTTTCACGCAAAGAATCGGAAGGAACAATTCTGTCCGTAAGAAAAATGGCTTCCTTGGGGCAGGCATCTTCGCAGTCACCGCAAAAAATGCAGCGGAGCATATTTATTTCATAAACACTTGCATATTTTTCTTCGCGGAATAATTTTTCTTCTCCGGGTTTTCTTTCCGCGGAAGTCATCGTGATTGCTTCGGCAGGACAGGCAACTGCGCATAACCCGCAGGCAGTACATCTCTCAGCTCCGTTCTCATCGCGTTTCAAAACATGCATTCCTCTATAGACAGGAGCAAATTCTCTTTTTACTTCAGGATATTTTATCGTTGCTTTTTTTCTGAAGAAGTGTTTTATAGTAATTAGCATGCCGTTGAGAATGGCAGGGAGATATGCTCTTTCAATCAGAGTCATTTCCTTATTTGAAACCTGTTTGCTTCTATTTGTCAGTGATTGCATTTCGTTAATTTATTTTTCCAGTCAGCCACATTACAATTCCTGTTATCGCGATATTCAAAATTGCCAGCGGAATCAATCCTTTCCATCCGAGATTCATCAGTTGGTCATAGCGGAAACGCGGAAGCGTCCAGCGAACCCACATAAATAAAAAGATGAAGAAAAATATTTTCGAGAAAAGAAAAAATGTTCCGAGAAGTACGAGCGTATTTGGCTCGTGAATAAATCTTCCGATGAAAGGCATATTGAATCCGCCAAAATAAAGTGTTGCGATTATCGCGGAAGAAATAAACATGTTGATGTATTCCGCAAAAAGATAAAAACCAAGTTTCATCGAAGAATATTCGGTGTGATAACCTCCAACCAATTCGGTTTCGCATTCTGGTAAATCGAAGGGTGCGCGGTTGGTTTCCGCAAATGCACAAATGATAAAAATTAAAAATCCGAGCGGCTGGTAAATAATATTCCAATGGCCTCCGTGCTGTTGCGCTGCGATTTCGCCAATACTCAACGTTCCTGTGGTCATGACCAATGCGATGATGGCAAGACCCATTCCAAGTTCATAAGAAATCATTTGTGAGGAAGCGCGCAATGCGCCAAGCAGCGCGAACTTATTATTGGAAGCCCATCCTCCAATCATGATTCCGTAAACTCCAACAGAAGTTACTCCAAGCAAATACAAAATTCCAATGTTTACATCCGCCACCTGTAAAGAATATTCTCCTCCGCCAATATGCAGCGAACTTCCCCATGGAATCACAGTGCCTGTCATGAGGCAAGTGAGCATGGAAAGCGAAGGACCGAGAATGAAAAGAAATTTATTTGAAACACCGGGAATGATTTCTTCCTTCATGAACATTTTTAATCCATCGGCAACGGGTTGAAGAATTCCAAAAGGTCCCGCACGATTAGGTCCCAGCCTATCCTGCAGGAATGCGGCAATTTTTCTTTCCGCGTAAGTAGAATACATCGCTATGAAAAGCGTAATTCCAAAGACGATTAGAACCAAAATGGATTTATATATAATTAATGACATCATTATTTCAATCTGAGTTTTTTGGGATTCTGTCTTCCATCCCAAACAGACAATATTTCTAAAACATCCGGCTTCAATTCATAAAACAATAAATAATTTCCGCAAACTGTCACTCTAACATTGTCTTCGTCAGTTGCTCTTCCTAAGTAATTATATTTTGCTATGTATCTCACTGTTTCTCTGAATTGTTTTGATAATTTCCTGCTATAGTTTTTATTTCCATTGTGTATAAACCAATATTCAAGAATTGAACGTCTTTCATGTTTTGCTTTGACTGACCATATTATTCGCTTAGCCATTTGTCTTCGTCTTTTTCCAGTTGCTCATTCGTGATGTATTCCCCGTTTTTGATTTGTTGTTTTCCCTTTCGAATTGCTTTGCGCTGTTCGGCAGACAACCTGTAAATATTTTTGCCAGCGCTTGAGTCAAGAATTTTCTTAATTGCTTTAAGAAATTCTTCGTCATTGATTTCAGAAATCTTATCAATGACCTGATGTTTTAATTGTGCTGTTGTCATTTTTTCTTTTTTAATTTTCTAACTTCTAAATTTATTTTTGCCCACTTAAAAGTGTGTTTAATTTTTGACTTCGGATGAATCCAATGCTTGTGATCTGGAGGTGTCCAACTTGCTCCAAATCCTCCATATGATTTTCCTCCGGCATATTTTGATTTTCCATCACTATTATTTCGCCACTGAATAAGAGTTCCATCTGTATCATAATACCAATGATGTCCTTTATGTTTCGCAATTCCCTGGCAATTTCCTTTTCTCAAAACAAAAGCATATTTCGAATTGCATTTTCTCATTCTATGCATTATTCGGATTCATTGCTCCTTCTCCCAGTTCCATTTTATTTGCTTCTAATCTTTTTTGCTGCTTCGAAACATCTGCTTTCAGATTCTGCAATGCGTTTGCAGTTTCATAATGATTGGCAGAGATTACCGAATGCCTGTCAATGTGCGAAGGCGCTTCAATTGTCCAGTCGCTGGTTTTCTTGTGGTCGTATCGGCAAGAATTACAAATCCATTCTGTTACTTCTCCGTATTTATCTTTTCTTGCAGTCACGCGAAGCACATCTTCACCTTTATACCAAAGGCGAACTTTCCCGCAACACTTATCACAATTGCGGTGGGCGTCCACAGGTTTTGTAAACCAAACTCTTGATTTGAAACGGAAAGTTTTATCCGTGAGCGCACCCACAGGACAAACATCAATCATGTTTCCGCTCATTTCATTTTCCACCGCGCTTTGTATATAGGTAGAAATTTCCGAAACATCTCCGCGATTGATTACGCCATGAACTCTGCCCGGACATAATTGTTCCGCCACTTTCACGCAGCGATAACAGAGAATGCAGCGCGTCATGTGTAATTTTACTTTATCGCCAATGTCAATTTTTTCAAACTCTCTGCGCTTGAACTCATAGCGGGTTTTCATTTTTCCGTGCTCGTAGCCGAGATTTTGCAAATCACATTCACCCGCCTGGTCGCAAATCGGGCAGTCGAGCGGATGATTTATCAAAAGAAATTCCACCACTCCCGCGCGCGCTTCAATCACTTCGGGCGAAGTAATATTCTGCACTTCCATTCCGTCCATTACCGTTTGCCTGCAGGAGGGAACAAGTTTCGGCATCGGGCGCGGATCTTTCTCCGAACCTTTTGAAACTTTCACTAAACACGTTCTGCAATAGCCACCGCTTGTCGCAAGTTTTGTATAGTAGCACATCGCGGGCGGAACAATTTCTCCTCCTATCATGCGCGCGGCATTCAGGATCGTTGTTCCTTCCGGTACTTCAATTGTTTTTCCGTCTATGGTGACTTTTGCCATTTACTTTTTTTCTTTGGGCGTGTCCCTCGAAGACTCGGGTCGGGCTTTCTGCTTCAATCTTTTTGCGAAACGCAAAAAGGATTTCCACTTCAATCCCTCACGCAAAACTCATTTCATATATATTATTTTTCCCAAAACAATAATACTCCTTCTGTGAATGAACCTCCCAAACCATACGCTGTTCTTTCGTATCTACTTGCACTTTCTGTTCCCATTGAAGCAAATCCTGTATTAATGCCTTGAACTTGTTTTAATTTCCATCCATCATCATTCATTTTTTGAATGTGGATATTAAGTCTTTCAGTTTCATTTACATGAATTCTTGGAGATAAAGAGCCATCAATTGACTTTAAATTAAGAAGACTTTCTTCCGATGTTTTAATATCCCTCATCGTATCAAAAATGCTATGACCAGCCCATTCATTTTTTTCCCACCACTGTCAAATTTTTTAAATAGTTTATTTTCTTCACTAGAAAATTCTTTTTGCTTAAATAGAAAATGTTTTTTCTTTTCTTTTAATAATTCTAACAACATTATATTCCTTTTCTTTTTATGATAACTATTGTCATTAGGATAATGATATTCCATAGCATTTATCTTGCTCAAAATATCATACAATTTGATTTGCCACTTTATGAACCTATCAAATAACTTTTTATCTTCAACAAAAAATTCTTTTTGCCTAGATAATATATGCTGTTCCATTTCTTTTATTAATTCCTCTAATCTCAATATGGAATTTCCTTTCTCTTTCTTTACTTCATTATCTTTTTCTTTTTCTTTGATTATATTATCTAAAGTACTTAAACTGAGTATTTGTCTTTCTTCAAGTTCAAAGGAGAAAAATGTAACAGTGTTTTTCATTTCTTGTTATTTAACTATTTGTGACTTCTAATTGATTCACTCTGTAATAATGTTTCACATCTTTCACATTCTTTCCGTTTCTAACATACTCTTCAAACTCACTTCTGAAATGTCTGATTGCTGCGGCAACCGGCCATGCAGCGGCTTCGCCCAGCGGACAAATTGTTTTGCCTTCAATTTTTCCCTGTATGTCCCAAAGCAAATCAATATCTGCTATGGTTGCGTGTCCATCTAAAAATTTATGCAAAACTTTTTCCATCCATCCTGTTCCTTCGCGGCAAGGCGAACATTGTCCGCAGGATTCGTGATGATAGAAGCGCGTGAAGTTCCAGAGATTTTTTACTACGCTGGTGTCTTCGTCCATCACAATGAATCCGCCAGAGCCAAGCATGGTGCCAGTAATAAATCCCCCATCACTTAAACTTTCGTAAGACATTAAGCGCGGTTCGCCTTTTGCAGTTTTCAAAATTAATTCTGTGGGAAGGATTGGTACGGATGAACCTCCTGCTACAACTGCTTTCAATTTTTTCCCGTTGCGAATTCCTCCACAATATTTATCCGAATAAATAAATTCTTCAACAGGAACTCCGAGTTCAATTTCGTAAACACCGGGTTTATTAATATGTCCGCCTGCGGAAATTAATTTTGTGCCGGTAGATTTTCCTATTCCGATTTTCGCGTATTCATCTCCCGTCATATTTATAATCGGAACAACAGCGGCAATTGTTTCCACATTATTTACTACGGTCGGTCTGTCCCACACACCTTTCACAGCGGGAAACGGAGGTTTGATTCTTGGATTTCCTCTTTTTCCTTCGAGCGATTCAATCAATCCGGTTTCTTCTCCGCAGATATACGCTCCCGCCCCAACATGCATGTACACATCCAGATAGTAACCGCTTCCTAAAATATTTTTTCCCAGAAGATTTGCATCGTACGCTTCCTGAATTGCTTTTTCAAGAATGTGATACACGTACATCATTTCGCCACGTATATATATGTAGGAAACATTTGCGCCAAGCGCGAACGAAGAAATAATCATCCCCTCTACGAGAATGTGCGGCTTCATCTCCATTAAAAATCTATCCTTGAAAGTGCCAGGCTCCGATTCATCGGCATTGCAAACCAAATGGCGGGGAACTCCGGGAGGTTTTGCGATGAAACTCCATTTCATTCCCGTTGGAAATCCCGCTCCGCCTCTTCCGCGTAAGCCGGATTTTTTTACTTCCTCCACAATTTCTTCGGGCTTCATCTTCAGCGCTTTTTCCAAAGTCGCATAGCCGCCATTTGCTTTATAGCCGGAGAGAGATTGAATTCCGGGTTTGTCTAAATCGTTTATGAGTAACTGAGCCACAGATTTCACAGATTTACACTGATTATAAAATAACTCGTTTGAACTTCAAAGAATTTTCTCCGAAGTTTATTAGTAATCCAAGTTTCAATTTAGAAACTGCAAGATAGTTTATGACTTGACGATAATGGTCTTCAAGCACTCCTTCCTGCGCTTTAACTTCTAAAATAATTTTTTCGTCAATTACGAAATCGGCAAAATAATAATGAGGTAAAATTGTTCCTTTATATTCTACTTCATACTTCCTTTCTCTTTCGAAGGAGATATTTTTATTTCTCAATTCAAATTCAATCGCGTCCTTATAGACAATCTCGGATAATCCCCTCCCCAATACTTTATGAACTTCCATGCACAAGCCAATGATCTCAAAAGAATCTTCTTGCATGGGATATTTATCCTTTGCGTAGTAAATTTCCTGTGCGTCCTGTAATATCAATTCCATTGGCTGTTAATCTGTGTTCTCTGTGTAATCAGTGGCTATTGTTTTATCTCCGAATGATTTTTAATTCTTTCTTTTCTATAGTGAGAAATCTGTTCGCCTTTGTTTTTATAATCGTCCAGAATCTTTTCGCACTTTTCAAAACTTAAATTTTCGTGATACGTTTCGCCAATCTGCATCATCGGTGCTGTTCCGCAGGAAGCCAGGCATTCAACAGTCTTCAGCGTGAACATTCCGTCAGCAGTTGTTTGCCCTTCTTTTATATTTAATTTTTTCTCGATGTGCTTTACTAAATCTTCTGCGCCCATCAGCCAGCAGGGACCGGTTCTGCAAACCTCAATCACGCATTTGCCAACAGGTTTTAAATTGAACATGGAATAAAATGAAGCTACTTCGTAAACTTCTATCGGTTGAATTTTCAGAATCGAAGCCACATAATCCATCACCGGTGCGCTGAGCCAGCCGTCAAATTCCGCCTGCGCGAGATGGAGAATCGGAAGTATCGCGGACTTCTGTTTGCCTTCGGGATAGCGCCTCATCAACTTGTTGCAGAGTGCAAGCGCTTCGTCAGAGAATCTTATTTGTTTTGCCACAAATTTTTTCGTTCGATTGGAGACAAATTTAGATATTTCTTCACGCCCGAAACAAGATTTTTTTCACCCTAAAAACTTTTTCTTCCGCCTATACTTCTATCTTTGCCTCCCTTAATTCTAATATACATATTTTACATGGAAGAAAACAATAACGAAGCGAAAAAAACTGCGCAGAAAGTCGGAGGACTTCTCTTTGTCGGATGCATGTTTCTCGGAATGGCAGCTGGCTGGTATTTTCATAACCTGAATATCGGTTTGTTTGGCGGAATGGGACTTGGATTTATCATGATGGCAGTGGTGTGGATGTCTGCCGCAAATAAAAAATAAAATGTCAGAAATAAATTCATCGAAAGCGCCCGAACCCGTTGGGCTTTATCCTCACGCGAGAAAAGTTGGCAACCTGCTTTTTCTTTCAGGAGTTGGTCCCCGCGAACGAGGAAACAAAAAAATCCCCGGAGTTGAACTGAATGAGAAGGGAGAAATAATTTCTTATGACATTGAAGCGCAATGTCATTCCGTTTTCAGGAATGTGAAATATATTCTGGAAGACGCAGGAAGCAGTTGGGATAAAATTGTAGATGTGACGGTTTATCTCACGAACATGAAAGATGATTTTCCGAAATACAACAAATTATGGGCGGAATATTTCAAAAACAATCCTCCGTGCCGGACAACTCTTGAAATAAATTGCCTGCCGACTCCAATTGCGATTGAGTTGAAGGTTATTGCTACAATGTAAAATCTATAAGGTTCCAAATTGGAACCTTAGAACTCATCACATTTTGTGATGACATAATAAAATGGAACTAACAATAATTCAAAAGAAGATATTTGAAGTACGAGGGCATCGTGTTATGCTTGACCGCCATTTAGGTGAATTGTATGATGTTCCTACTAAATCCATAAATCTTGCTGTAAAAAGGAATAAGAATAGATTCCCTTCGGATTTCATGTTTCAACTCACCAAAAAAGAATATGATTCTTTAAGGTTTCAATTTGAAACCTTAAAGAGAGGAACACATTCTAAATTTTTACCGTATGTTTTTACCGAGCACGGTGTGGCAATGTTGTCATCAGTTTTGAGAAGCAAGAAAGCAGTTGAAGTAAATATTTCAATTATGCGTGCCTTTATTCTGCTCAGGCAATTAGCCATCAGCCATAAAGAACTTTTGAGAAAGATTAAGGAGTTAGAAAAGAAATATGATAAAAACTTTGCAGAGATTTATCAAGCGTTAAACTTATTACTTGACCCGCCACATCCTAAAAGAAAAAAGGTTGGCTATAAACATTACGATGAATAAGTATCCTGAATATAAAAACCTCAATCTTCCTCTCATCGGAAAAGAAATTCTTGAATGGTGGGAGAAAGAAAAGATTTTTGAGAAGAGTGTAGCCACACGCGAGAGTGCCGAGCCGTTCGTGTTTTATGAAGGTCCACCCAGCGCGAACGGAATGCCGGGCATCCATCACGTGATGGCGCGAAGCATCAAGGATATTTTCTGCCGCTATCAAACACTAAAAGGAAAGCAAGTAAAACGCAAAGCAGGATGGGATACGCACGGACTTCCTATCGAACTGGCTGTAGAAAAAACTTTGGGTATAACCAAAGAAGACATCGGAAAAAAAATTTCCATTGAAGATTATAATAAGGCATGCCGCACGGAGGTGATGAAATACCAGGACAAATGGGAAGAAGTAACTCGCCTGATGGGTTACTGGGTGGATATGAAAAATCCATATGTCACTTATGAAAATAATTACATCGAAAGCGTTTGGTGGCTTTTGAAAAAACTTTACGAGAAAAAACTTTTATATAAAGGATTCACCATTCAGCCATACTCTCCTGCTGCAGGAACCGGTTTGAGCACGCATGAGTTGAATCAGCCGGGATGTTATCGAAATGTGAAAGATTCGACTGCAGTTGCTCAGTTCAAAACGAAAATTAAAAATATTGAAGGCGACACCTGTTTTCTTGCATGGACGACAACTCCCTGGACGCTTCCTTCCAATACAGCACTTGCCGTAGGAGCGAAGATTGATTACGTAGCTGTAAAAACTATAAATCAATATTCAAAAAATGAAATAGTTGTAATTCTTGCGAAAGCACTTCGCGATAAATATTTTGGCGATGGAAAATCAAAACTTCCTGTTGGAGAAGATGTGGCGACATTCAAAGGAAAAGATTTGGAAGGAATTTCCTACGAGCAACTTCTTCCTTTCGCTCAACCGAAAGATGGCGATGCGTTCAGAGTAGTGCTCGGAGATTTTGTTACGACTGAAGACGGAACAGGAATCGTTCACATCGCTCCCAGTTTTGGTGCGGACGACTTTCGCGTGGCAAAACAAAATGGAATTGGTTCGCTCACGCTGGTTGACAAACGTGGAAAATTTTTACCTGAAGTGCAAGATGGAGTTTTTCTTTACGGAGAAGAATTCGTTAAAGCAGAATATTTAAATGAAGCAGAAAAGAAAATAGAATTTGAAAAGCAGAAAAAAATTCTTGAAGCAAAAGGAAAAATAAAAGAACTGAAAGAATATTTGAGCGTTGACGAACGAATTGTTTTGAAACTTCAGGAAGAAAGAAAACTTTTCAAGAAAGAAAAATACGAGCACAGTTACCCTCATTGTTGGAGAACTGACAAACCAATTTTATATTATCCGCTCGATAGTTGGTTTGTGAAAACCACTGCGTACAAAGACCGAATGGTTGAACTCAATAAAACAATTAACTGGAAACCTGCTCACACAGGCACAGGTCGTTTTGGCGAGTGGCTGAATAATTTACAGGATTGGAATTTATCCCGCTCACGATTTTGGGGAATTCCGCTTCCTATCTGGAGAACGGAAGATGGCAAAGAAGAAAAAATCATCGGCTCGGTAGAAGATTTGAAAAAAGAAATTGATAAAGCAAAAAAAGCTGGAATTGAAAATCCTGACATTAATGATTTACACAAACCATATATCGACAGAGTATTTCTTGTTTCCGATTCAGGAAAGAAAATGTCCCGCGAATCTGATTTGATTGATGTTTGGTTTGATTCAGGTGCAATGCCCTATGCACAATTGCATTATCCATTCGAGAACAAAGAACAAATTGACCAGAAAAAATATTTCCCTGCGGATTTCATAGCGGAAGGCGTTGACCAGACGCGCGGATGGTTTTACACGCTTCACGCGATTGCTTGTTTATGTTTTGATTCTGTCGCGTATAAAAATGTGGTGAGCAACGGACTTGTGCTCGACAAGAATGGAAATAAAATGAGCAAACGTCTCGGCAATGCGGTTGACCCATTTGCTACGTTGGAAAAATATGGTCCGGATGCCACTCGCTGGTACATGATTGCAAATGCCGACCCGTGGGATAACCTGAAATTCGATATAGAAGGCGTTGCAGAAAAGCAAAGAAGTTTTTTCGGAACGTTGTATAATACATACGCATTCTTTGCGCTTTATGCCAATATTGACAATTTCACGTATAAGGAAAAAGAAATTCCGATTTCCGACCGACCTGAAATTGACAGATGGATTTTATCAGAATTGAATTCGCTTATCAAATTAGTTGATGAATCTTTTGCAAACTATGAACCCACCAAAGCTGGGCGAGCCATTGAAACTTTTGTAGATGAGCATTTGAGCAACTGGTACGTGCGTTTGTGCAGAAGGCGTTTCTGGAAAGGAGACTATACACACGATAAAATTTCTGCGTATCAAACTTTGTATCGTTGTTTGGAAGTGATTTCTCAACTCGCTTCTCCGATTTCTCCGTTCTTCTGCGAGAAATTGTTTAAAGATTTGAATGACGTTACAAAAAAACAGAATGCAGAAAGCGTTCACCTGAGTTTGTTTCCTGTTGTTGATGAAAAAAAAATTGACAAACCGCTGGAAGAAAGAATGGATCTGGCACAGAAAATATCTTCGATGATTCTTTCCATCCGCAAAAAAGAAAACATTCGGGTTCGTCAACCTCTTACAAAAATTCAGATTCCGATTCTGGATGAATTGTTCAGAAAAAAACTGGAACTCGTTAAAGATTTGATTTTATCTGAAGTGAATGTGAAGGAAATGGATTTTGTAGATGAATCAAAAACTCAAATTGTAAAAAACCTGAAACTGAATTTTAAAACTCTCGGCAAGAAATTAGGTAAAGACATGAAGGCCGTTCAAACATTTGCTTTAGAACATTCACAGGAAATAATTTCTTCCATCGAAAAAACAGATAAGTATGAATTGAAAATTAATGAAGCAAATTATACGCTCGAAATCGAAGATGTAGAAATAATTCCGGTAGATATTCCCGGCTGGAAAGTGGCAAACCAGGGAGCAATAACTGTGGCGCTTGACATCACAATTACAGATAAATTAAGAGATGAAGGAATCGCCCGCGAGATAGTAAATCGCCTGCAAAATCTTCGAAAAGAAAAGAATTTTGAAGTCACAGACAGGATAGAAGTAAGGATGAAAGACCACCCGAAAATTAACTCTGCTGTATTAAATAATTTAGATTACATTCGCGCGGAAATTTTAGCAAATACGTTTGAAATCGTGAATGAGATTAACGGAAACGGAATCGAAATTGAAGTGGATGACGAGATAAAAACAACAGTCGCGATTGACCGCACCAAACAATTAAATTAATTACCATGGCAAAAGCAAAAAAGAAAAAGCCGGCAAAGGCGAAGGCAAAAAAAGCCAAAGCAAAAAAATCTTCTAAGAAAAAAGCAGCGAAGAAAAAAATATCTAAGAAGGTTGCGAAGAAAAAAGCAGCGAAGAAAAAAGCAACAAAAAAAGTTAAGAAGGTTAAAGCAAGAAAAGTTGCAAAGAAAAAAGCATCTAAGAAAATTAAGGCGAGAAAAGTTAAAGCGAAGAAATCCGCAAAGAAAGTTTCCGCAAAAACAAAACCGGTTGCCAAGAAGGAGAGCAAAATTTCTGATACGATTATTGACATCAAGCCAATTTCTTTTCCAAAGCCGATTGCAAGCGAAAAACCGGAGAAAGAAAAAAAGAAAACCAAAGAAGAATTGGAGGAGGAACGCGAACTTATGGGAGATGAAAACTATTCATGGGAGAATAGCAATTTTGGCGATATGAAATCGTATGAGCCCGCGCCTGTCTTCAGAAAACCTGAACCTCCCCAGCCGAAATTCAAAGGAAAAAAAGACAGCCGCACGCGGTATTCAGATAAAGAACTTGCAGAGTTCAAGGGAATCATTCACGAAAAAATTACAGAGGCAGAACGCGATTATGAACTTTTGAAAAATACCCTCGCGCACCGCGATGAGCAGGGAACGGATGATACTTCTCCTACGTTTAAAGTTCTGGAAGACGGTTCAGACGCAATGTCGCGCGAGGAAATTGCGCAACTTGCTTCCCGCCAGGAAAAACATATTCAGAATTTAAGAAATGCTCTCATACGAATTGAAAATAAAACGTACGGAATCTGCCGCGTGACAGGAAAATTAATTCCGAAAGAAAGATTGCGCAGCGTTCCGCACGCAACGCTCAGCATTGAAGCCAAGTTAATGCAGAATAGTTAGTAGTTCGTTGTCAGTGGTTAGTTGAAGCAACTGACAACTTTCCACTGACAACTAACAAATCCCCCTGTGAAAAGAGCAGCATTCATTGTATTTATAGTTTTAGCAATTGACCAATTCGTCAAAATCTGGATTAAGACGCACATGACGCTGGGCGAACAAATTTCTGTCATTGAAAATTTTTTCTACATCCACTTCACCGAAAATTATGGTATGGCTTTCGGGCTGGAACTCGAAGGCACTTACGGAAAATTATTGCTGAGTTTGTTCCGCATACTCGCTGTGTTCGGAATAGGCTGGTATTTATTCATCCTCGTAAAACAAAAAGCGCATCGTGGACTTATCTTCAGCATTTCATTAATCATGGCTGGCGCAATTGGAAATATTTTGGACAGCGCTTTCTACGGTTTGATTTTTTCTGAAAGCACTCCGATGGATGCGGCTACCATTCTTCCTGCTGAAGGCGGCTACGCAGGATTTCTTCACGGAGCAGTGGTGGATATGTTTTATTTCTACACGCATCTTGAACATGTTTTCTGGAGCAAGGAACCGTTTACTTTTTCATTTCCTATTTTTAATATTTCTGATTCGGCTATTACGATTGGAGTGATTATCATTTTAATTTTTCAGAGAAGATTTTTCAGGAAGGAGGTACAGATAACAGATGCACCCGGATTTACAGATGATAAAGACAATGCATCTTCTTCTGTAAATCCGTAATAAATCTGTTATCTGCACATGGGAAAAAAAATCAAACGGAAATATTATGTTGTCTGGAAAGGAAAAGAAAGAGGCGTGTTTGATTCGTGGGAAGAATGTAAAAAGCAAATTCAGAATTTTACAGGAGCGCAATATAAATCTTTCAGCACAAAAGAAATTGCTGAACGCGCGTTTGAAAAATCTTCTAAGGAATTTATTGGCAAAAAAATTTTTCAATCAGAACTTTCTGCTGAACAACTTGCGCGGCTCGGAAAACAGAAAGAAGAAAGCATTTGCGTGGATGCTGCTTACAACGGAAAGGAAATGGAATACAAAGGAGTTTACACAAAAACAAAACAGGAATTATTCAAGTCGGGAATTTTTGAAGATGCTACGAACAACATAGGAGAATTTCTCGCCATCATCCATGCTCTCGGCTATTTGAAAAAACAAAAATCATCCGCGCCTGTTTATTCCGACAGCATGACTGCCATTCACTGGGTGAAACTCGGGCATGCCAATACAAAACTCAAAGCAACTCCTGCCAACAAATCACTTTTCTATTTAATCGAGCGTGCTGAGAAGTGGCTGAGAGAAAATAAATATCCGAATAGATTATTAAAATGGGAAACGAAAGCATGGGGAGAAAATCCTGCTGACTTTGGAAGAAAATAAATTATTTTTTTGATTTGAGAGTTTTTGAAAACTCTAACAACTCTTTCTCCCCAAATTTTTTCCCCATCAGTTGAATTCCAAAAGGAAGTCCGTCAGATTTTTTTCCAAGCGGAAGAGAAATTGCCGGAAGCCCCGTAAGATTTGCAAGCACCGTAAAAATATCTTCCAGGTACATTTGAATGGGGTCAGAAATATCTCCATGCTTGAAAGCGGAGTTGGGAGTTGTGGGGGAGAGAATGAAATCATACTCTTTCAAAATATCATTTGCTTTATCGCGCAAAACCCTTCGCACCTTTTGCGCTTTGGAATAATACGCATCGTAATATCCTGAACTCAACACAAAAGTTCCGAGCATAATTCTTCGCTTCACTTCTTTTCCGAAACCTTCTGAGCGGGATTTTCTATAGGTAGATTCCAAATCGGTTGCGTTCTTGCTTCTGTATCCGTAGCGGATTCCATCAAACCGTGCGAGGTTGGAACTTGCTTCGGCAGTAGTCAAGACATAATAAGCAGGAACAAGATAATCGAGAAAAGGAAATTCTACCGGCTCAACTTTATGTCCTTCTTTTTTCAGTTGAGAAATAATTTCGAGCATTTGTTTTTTCACTTCGAAATTTAATCCCGGATGTTCAATGCAATCTTTTAGAAATGCAATTCGTTTTTTTTCTTTGCCGACTGCCAACTGCCGACTGCCAACTGCTGCCGTGCATGTGCTGTCAAACTCATCTGCTCCCGCAATCACTTCTAAAATTTTTTCCGTGTCCTCAACATTTTTTGTAAGCGGACCAATCTGGTCGAACGAAGAAGCATAGGCAATCAATCCCCAGCGGGAAACTTTTCCGTAAGTTGGTTTCAATCCCACCACTCCGCAAAAAGATGCGGGCTGGCGAATGCTTCCGCCTGTGTCGCTTCCAAGCGCAGCGTGACAAAGATTTGCCGCCACGGCAGCAGCGCTTCCTCCGGATGAACCACCGGGAACTCTTGATTCATCAAAAGGATTTTTTACATTTCCATAGGCGGAATTTTCATTTGAACTTCCCATCGCGAATTCATCGCAGTTAGTTCTGCCGATGATGATCGCATCTTCATTCAGCAAACGCTCGACAACCGTTGCGCTGTAAAGCGAAGTAAAACCCTCCAGAATTTTTGATGAAGCGGAAACTTTATGGTCTTTGTAGCAGATGTTATCTTTAATGGCGATGACGAGCCCTGCTAATTTTCCCTGCGACTTATCTTTTATTTTTCTATCAACTTCATCTGCTTTTTTCAGAGCAGAATCTTTGAACACTTCCAGAAAAGCATTCAGATTTTTTTTCTCGCCAATGCGTTTGAGATAATCTCCGGTTAATTTTCGGCAGGAAGTTTTGCCGGAGAATAAATCTTTCTGAACTTCTGAAATGGAGGAATACATTTATCGGATATTTGAAAAGTCATGCTGAACTTGTTTCAGCATCCGTATAGATTCCGAAACAAGTTCGGAATGACAGCCGAAAAATTATTTCTGTTCTTCTTTCTTCTCGTTGTCAACTCCGTCTTTCGCGTCTTTGAATTCTTTCATTCCTTTTCCGAGCCCGCGCATGAGTTCAGGAATTTTTTTTCCTCCGAAGAGAAGCAGAACAACAATAACAATGAGAATGATTTCGGTGGTGCCGAGCATTCCAAGCAATATAGTGGCAGTTGTCATAGTGAAAAATTTATGAGCGAAGATAAGAATAAAATACAAGTGGCAGTAGGCAGTTGCAGTAGCAGGATTTTTTACTGCCAACTGCCGCTGCTACCGCTACTTGCCTTCAAATTTCTTTTGCGCTTCTTCCCAGTTTACAACGTTCCACCAGTTGGAAATATAATCTGCGCGTTTGTTTTGATATTTCAAATAGTATGCGTGTTCCCAAACATCCAGACCAAGAATCAGATTTCCCTTCAACTCTGAAATATCCATCAGAGGATTATCCTGATTTGGAGTTGAACCGATTTCTAATTTTCCATCCTTATTTATAACAAGCCACGCCCAGCCAGAACCAAAAACTTTTGTGGCTGTTTCAGAAAATTTTGTTTTGAAATTATCGAATGAAGTAAAAGTAGATTTAATTATATCATTTAATTTTCCCGAAGGTTCATTCGCAGAAGAAGGTGAAAGCACAGAACCTTTGTTCGGCTTCATCCATTTCCAGAAGAGCGAATGATTGTAATGCCCGCCACCATTATTTCTAACAGCAGCAGAATATTTCGAAACATTTTTACAAATTTCATCGAGAGAAAGTCCGCTGAGTTTTGCATCTGCTAATGCTTTATTCAGTTTATCAACGTATGCCTGGTGATGTTTCGTGTGATGAAGTTCCATTGTTTGTTTATCAATGAAAGGTTCGAGCGCATCGTAAGCGTAAGGTAAAAGTGGAAGCGTGAACATATTGTCTTCCGGAATTCCGCTTTCGGAGAAATTATTTTCTTCTCCGAAAGATTTGTTCAGGAGTGTAAGTCCAACTCCTGCGAGCGTAACTTTTTTCAGAAACTCTCTGCGGTTTGAATTTTCTTTTTTCATTTGAAAATATTTTTATGCTGCATCCGGAATTTCGGGCTCAACTAACTTTTTCAATTTATCCAAAGATTCCTGCCATCCCAGATAACACATTTCTGTTGGTATAGCGGAAGGAATTCCCTCCTGAATAACTTTTAGTTCCGTGCCGCAGGAAACTTTTTTAAGCCAAATTGAAGTCGTCATTTCACCGGGCAAATTCGGGTCGTCAAATTTATCACTGTGCTTTATGAATTCATTCGGTTTTATTTCCAGGAATTTTCCTCCGAAGGAATGTCCGTTGCCGGTGGAAAAATTTATGAAAGACATTTTATAACTGCCTCCCGCTTTAAAATCCAATTGATGAACCACGCCTAAATATCCGTAAGGAGGAAGCCAAAACGCCTGAGCATTGGGATCGGAAAAGGCGCGGAAAACTTTTTCGGGAGCCGCTTTCAAAACCCTGTGTAATGTTACGCTGCCGCTGCTGTTGTTTGTCATTTTCGTATTGTTCGTAAGATTTCGTTTTTCGAAGATTACGCGAAGCTAATCATTACCTGATTTTTCTCAATCGCATCTCCTTTTTTAATATGAACTTTTTTTATGCTTCCTTCTGTTGGAGATTTAATTATGTTTTCCATTTTCATCGCCTGCAGAACAATTAATCCATCGTCTTTTTTCACAGCATCACCTTCTTTCACGCGAACATCAACCACTAAACCGGGCATTGGTGCTTTTACTTCTTTTACTTTTTTGGTTGACGCATTGTCTATTCCCAATTCTTTTAACAATTCATCGTATTTATCTTTTAATTGAACTGTGTATTTGTTTCCGTTTATGCGAATGACAAAACTTTTTTCTTCTTTGTTTGCTTTCAGAACTTCGGCATTGTAAGATTTATTGTCTTTGATGATATGAAAAATACCCTGTTTGATTTCAACTATATCAAAATCTTTTTCTCCTTCCAAAACAAAATCATATTTGTTATTTACTTTGGCTTTCATCGGGAGATAATTAATTTTTCTGTTTTGGAAAATTCTCCGTTTGTGATTCTGCAAAAATAAATTCCTTGCCCCAGCCCTAAAGGGAGTGTGATTTCAGTTTCTGATTTTACGGTTTGAGATTCAAAAATAAATTCACCATAAATATTAAAAACTTTAATTGCTGTTTGACTGCCGCTGCTTCCAACTGCCACTTTGAATTTGCCGTTTGATGGATTCGGATAAATCGTAAAATCATTTTCCAGAGAAATATTTTCTGCAGAAGTAACTGAAGAAGTTGTGTCCGCAAACTTTGAAAGTAATTTCACATACGCAGCATTTACATAAATCCCCACTTCAGAAATCTGCCAGGAGTTTTCGGGAAAGGAAGTGTTCCAGTCTTTATAACTTTTCTGAACGGGTTGATTTTGCGGAGGGGCAAGCGTTGGGCCTGTATAAGAAGCATCGGGAGCGAAATCTTTGTCCACGCCAGCGGGAATAAATCCGGGCGGAGGACCAACGTAAGGAGAAACTCCTCCATCGAACGCAGTTCCATCACCAAACCATCCGTGATAAATTTCGTGTGTGAAAAAATCTCCGCCAAAAGAATTTGCATTCGTCATAAAAACATTTCCGTGCGGATTCATTCCGTGGATGTAATGAATGTAACCTTCCGCGGCATTCCTATATTTTGTTTGATTCGCTGCATCCAGATTATATTGCACCATATTATATAGGATGGAACCCGTCTCACACTTGAACTGATTATTTCCCCACACATAATCGTTGTCCTGCATCTGCGCCATGTAAGCGTCCGTTTGGTTATTGTACGCAGGAAGCATTCCGGCATTGTTGGAAGAAGTTGAAGAGATGCAATTATTTTTTATCGCGTTCACCACGCTTGCAGTTGCTCCTGTTGTTTTGCAATAATAAAGAAGCGCATCCTGATAAGGAGATTCAAACGGATACCAATACGTCCATTGCATCGGTTGAATATTATAATTGTTGTCAATAAAAGTTTTGTAAGAAGAATTTCCTGTTGCAGCGAAAAGATAAATCGCTGCAGTTAACGAATGAGCATCCTGATCGTAATTTGAAACTTCAGGATTTGCGCTGGAGAAACCGGAATTATTATAGTTGGAATATCCCGGAGTATTCTGAAGCCAAGTCCACGCGAGTTGCGCTTTTGCAAGAAGTGTATTCGCATACGATTGCAAAGAAGGAATCGTGTTGTAAATTAAATATGCGTGCGCGAACAAACTTGCTGCTGTTCTTGTTGCGGATGATTGAGCAGGACCATAAAACCGTTGCGGAGTGTCGGTGCTCGGAGGCGAACCGCCCGTAAATCCCTGCGTGGAAACTTTCATCAGTTCGCTTCCATCGCTGTTCTGCATTTTCAAAAGCCAGTCGAGTTCATATTTTGTTTCATCGAGAATATCAGGAACTCCGTTTCCGCTTTCGGGAATGTTGTAATTATCTTTGAAAACTTTTGGGTTCTGTTCATATGCATCCAGCAAATAATTTACCGTTGCGAAACAAAAGTTAGTGTACTTGTTGTAATCTCCTGCATCGTGCCATCCACCTGATAAATCTTTTTCGAGAGAAGAATTGCTCGGCTGTGTAACATCGCGGCATTTTAAATCCTGCATTGTTCCTTCGTGGCAAATCACATCGGTGTAATTTGTTCCGGCATACTGCGAAGTTTTTGCCATTCCGCAGCGCTGGTAATAAAAAAACCTCAGCGCGTGCTTCAGTGCATCATTGTAAACATCATTACGAATCGAAAAAGTATAAGAGCGTTTATTATTTGTCGCATCATATATATAGTAATCATCTGGCGTAGTCACAGAAGAAAAATCAAACCACCAGCATTTATCTCCGCTCTGCATGTGAGTTGCGCCACTATTCCAGGCAACAGGCGTTCCGGAAAAAATAGAAGTGTTGTTTGATTGCTTTCTTACTTCCAACGTATTTCCCGGAGTGTAAGGACTTGGAGCATTGTAACCCGTTTGCGGATTCGAGATGACACAAATTTTTCTGTCGTTCGGCTGGTAGCCGATTTGGTCTAACTTGAAATGGTCATCTATACTTTGAGAATAAGCAAGAGAAAAAATTTCAAGGCAAACAAAAAGTAAAAAATATTTTTTCATAAAATGTTTTCAAACCTACGTAAAATTTTTTACTTGCCTTTTGAATGCTGTTAATAAATAGTTTACTCAGGAATATGCGAGAATAATACTTTCGCTCACAAACCTTTAAATAAATTAAAATATGAAAAAGACAAAAATGGTAATTTTCACATTGATACTCGCAATCGGGTTTTCAAGTTGCACATTAAACAGCAGAATGATGCGTGAGCCAAATGCGCGCATGGAATGGAAAAAAGATGACTTTACTTTTTCCGCACAGGTAACGGGCGAGGCCACTTCCACAAAAATTATTGGAATTGATTTTGCCCGCTTGTTTAAAAAAGACGTGGGCAGCACTCAGGGCGGAGAAGTTTCTGCAGGCATTCCCATTATTGGTCCTATCTTGCAGAAATTTATTGGCGATAAAACCGTTTCCTATGCTATATATGACATGATGCAAAAAAATCAGGGATACGATGTAATATTATACCCGTCTGTTGAAATACACAAAACAGGTATTCCAATAATTTATACTACCACTAAAGCGAAAGTTGCAGCACGTCTCGGTAAACTGAAGTAAAAATATTGGGGAATTATTTTTTGGAAAGGAGGGATTATAGTATCTCTCCTTTTTATTTTTTATCAACTAATAATTCCTGCAATGGTTGCTGATAAATAGGATGCGAGCGTTCCGCAGAGCAACGCTTTTAATCCAAGTTTTGCTAAATCCGCTCTGCGCTCAGGAGCCAGCGCACCGATTCCGCCAATCTGCATTCCCACGCTGCTGAAGTTTGCAAAACCGCAAATCGCTATGCTGATAATTAAATTTCCTTTCTCAGTCAGAATCGGAATAGAGTGGCTTGTAAGATTTTTAAATGCGACAAATTCATTGATGGTAAGTTTTTGTCCGAGCAGTGCGGCCGCGCTGTTCACATCCTGTATCGGAATTCCCATTGACCACGCGAAAGGGAAAAATATTTTTCCGAAGAGATAATCAAGTGATAAAACAGTTTCTCCTATGTGAATATGCCCGAGAATCCAGTTGATGAGTGCAATCAGCGCAATGAAACCGATGAGCATTGCAATTACATTCATCGAAATCTTAAATCCGTCAGATGCCCCGTGTGTGATGGCGTCAATTAAATTACTGTAAGAACTTTTCACATCCAGTTTTACTTTTCCCATTGTTTGCGATTCTTCTGTTTCAGGAAAAACAATTTTTGAAATCACCAGCGCGCCCGGTGCAGCCATCAAACTTGCAGCGATTAAATATTCTGCTTTCGCGCCCATGTTTGCGTACACAATTAAAATTCCTCCTGCGATGCAAGCTAAGCTTCCACTCATGGATGCGAGCAGTTCACTTTTTGTCATTGTCGGCAGATACGGGCGAATCATCACCTGTGCTTCAACCTGTCCGACAAACGCACTCGCCACATTGCTCAATGATTCGGCACCGCTTACGCGCATGATGAAGTTCATTGCTTTTGCAATTACTGAAACCACCCGCTGCATAATTCCAAAATGATAAAGTATTGCAACGAGAATACAAACTAAAATTATTGTCGCAGTGATGTTGAAAGCGAAAACAAAAATGTGTGGCGCAGAATAATTTTGAACACTTCCTGCCGGGTCAACTGCGGCAATTCCTCCGTAAGCAAAATCAGCGCCTTGTTTTGCGAACTGTTCAATCTTTTCCATTCCTTTTCCGAGCAACTGGAAAAACTTTGTCACAGGTTCTACTTTGAGAACTAAAATCGCTATGAGAATCTGCAACGCCACTCCGCTGATGACAAGGCGGAGATTAATTGCTTTGCGGTTGTTGGAAAATAAAAATGCGATTCCGAAAATTAAAATTATTCCTATAAGTCCGGTAAATCTTTCCATTATCTACTAATGTACTAATTTGTACGAATGTACTAATGAAAACCAAAAACGGCTGTATTAGTACATTAGTAATGATTGGTAAATTAGTAGATGTAGATGAACTAAGATTTTTTCCGCTTGTTCAGTTCATCGCGGATGCGGGATGCCTTTTCGTAATTTTCTCCGTCAATGGCGCTCTTCAGCATTTCTTTCAACTCTTCTGTAGATTTTTTTGTAAGGTCTTTATCATCTTTCTCCGAAGATTTTTTTACAACGGGTTCTTCAATGGCTGCTGAACCAATGCCGCCTTCTTTCGGCTGATCTTCGAGAATAATTCCGGCAGCGGAGAGAATAAATTCATAGGTGAAAATCGGACAATCAAACCGCACAGCAAGCGCAATGGCATCGGATGTGCGCGCGTCAATCTCCACTTCTTTTTCTCCATCGAAGCAAATAAGTTTCGCGTAAAAAATTCCTTCCACAAGATTGTAAATGATGACTTCATTCAGTTTGATGCTGAAAGTATCTGCAAAATTTTTAAAAAGGTCGTGCGTAAGCGGACGGCTTGGTGTCATTTTCTCAAGTTGAATGGCGATTGCCTGCGCTTCAAATCCTCCTATGATAATGGGTAATCTGCGCTTTCCTTTTACTTCTCCAAGAACAAGTGCGTAAGCTCCTGCCTGCGTTTGGCTGTAAGAGAGTCCGATGATGTCGAGTTTAACTTTCTTCATGGTACGGATAACGAATCTCTACGAATTTACGAAAATAAATGCAAACAATTTTTAATGTTGTGCTTTGAATTTTTTTACTTCTTCAATTAATTTCGGAACAACTTCAAAGGCATCTCCGCAAATTCCATAGTTAGCCGCTTTGAAAAACGGAGCTTCCTTATCAATATTAATTGCAACCATCACTTTCGATGAACTCACTCCAGCGAGATGTTGTATCGCTCCTGAAATTCCGATGGCGATATAAAGATTCGGAGCGATGGTGATTCCTGTTTGTCCCACGTGCTCGTGATGCGGTCGCCATCCCACATCCGCAACAGGTTTTGAGCAGGCAGTTGCAGCGCCTAAAAGTTCTGCGAGTTGCTCCACCATTCCCCAGTTCTCAGGACCTTTCAATCCTCTTCCTCCCGAAACAACAATCTCCGCTTCAGTGAGTACAACTTTGCCGGAAGTTTTTTTAATTTCTTTAGAAGTGGAATTAAAATCTGAATCGCTGAATGAAGGAGAAAAATTTTCTATCGCTGCGCTTCCTTCTGCGGTGTTTATGTGAAATGAATTCGGAAAAAGACCAATCACTTTTACATCGGAAGAAACAGTTACATCCGTTAATCCTTTTCCGGAAAAACATTTTTTACGAATGGTGAATGGAGAAGTGGAAGAGGGGAGAGCCGTTGCGCCAGCGACCAATCCTCCTTTCAGTTTCACTGCAACTCTTCCTGCAACAGAGCGACCGGAATATGTATAGGAGACAATTACAACTTTTGCATTTTCTTTTTGTGACGCCTGAACAATTGCAGAAGCAAACGCGGATGGATTGAGCGAATTCAGTTTATCATTCTTCACCGATAAAACTTTTTGCGCTCCGTATTTTCCAAGCGATATTATGTCATCATCACCTGCATTTCCGATTACAACTGCCGTCACACTTCCTCCAACTTGTTTTGCAATTTCAGAGCCGTACGAAATTGCTTCGTAAGTTGATTTTTTAAATTTTCCTTCCCAGTTTTCCGCAAACACTACTACTGACATAAAAAATATTTTTTAAATAACTTTTGCTTCCGTGTGTAATAAATGAACCAACTCTCCCACATTATTCGGATCAATCATTTTGCATTCTCCTTTTGCAGGGGGTAAATCATATTGACCAGAACCACTCAGCATTTCACATGCAGCAGGTTCAACAACTGCAAGAGGTTTTGTTCTCGCTGTCATAATTCCCCGCATATTCGGAATTCTTGGTTCTGCCATTCCTTTTTGAGCAGCGGCAACGAAAGGAAGTTTTGATTCAAGAATTTCTTTTCCTCCGTCAATTTCTCTTTCGAGTGTTGCAATTGTTCCGTTCACATCAAGTTTCGTTGCAACAGAGATGGAAGGAATTCCCAAAAGTTCTCCGAGCATCATTGGAACTTGTCCGCCATTGTAATCAATGGATTCTTTTCCTGTGAGGATAACATCGTAAGAATTTTTCTTGGCAACTTCTGCAATCTGAAATGCCACAAAGTATGCATCGGTCGGTTCTGCGTTCACGCGGATGGCATCGTCAGCGCCAATCGCAAGCGCTTTGCGGAGATTCGGTTCTGTGTTTGCCTGTCCAATATTGATAACAGTTACCGTTCCTCCTTGCGCTTCTTTTATTTCCAGCGCTCGTGTCAGCGCAATTTCATCATAGGGATTGATAATAAACTGAACTCCTGCTGAATTAAATGCTTTTTTATCGGGCGTGAAAGTTATTCTGGTGGTGGTATCGGGAACTTGCGAAATGCAGACGAGAAACTTCATAAAAATAATTTTTCAAAGGGAAGCAAAGATAAAATAAAACTACAATGGAAGAATGGAAGATTGGAATGTTGGATGGTTTGGGCTGTTGCCATTCTTCCAGATTCCATCCTTCCAATCTTCCGTAATTTTTTTTTATGGAATTTAAAAATGACTTGCATCATACTCTCAAACCAAACCTTCAAACCAATGGACACCACTACCAACTTCCGTATCAGCATTCCAAAGCCATGTCACGAGGACTGGAACAAATTCACGCCCGATGAAAAAGGCGCTTTCTGCAAAGTATGCAGCAAATCGGTGCACGACTTCACAAAAAAATCTGCCGAAGAAATCGAAACCGTGCTTGTTGAAGAAATGAGCGCGGGCAAAAAAGTGTGCGGGCGGTTTAATGAAGACCAACTGACACCTGTTCCCGCACCAATTCCTGATTTGAATCCATATGCACTTAACTTCAGAAAAGTAAAAAGATTTGCGATGGCATTGTTTCTTGTGTTTGGAGGATTTTTATTTAACTCTACAAAATCCACTGCGCAAAAGATTATGGGAAAAATGGCAATGCCGCAATATCACGAACCGGTGAAGGGAGAGATGAGAATCAAAAGAGATGAAGTAAAAGATTCTACAGTAACAATAAAAGACATCACTCCTGTTGTTCCGAAAGTTCCCAAATGCAACTCAATGATGAAAGGCGATGTTGCGATTGAGCCGATTGATGAAATCAAATCAGTTCTTGGACAAGCATCAGTTACTCAGCCAACTGTAAAAGGAAATGCAATTGTTCAACCAACAAAAGGACAAGTTGCCATTATTGAAACTCCTCCTGCGGTAACCGGAAGTGTTGCGATTTCTATAGAGCCGGAAGTGATTAAAAATATCGAGCCGACTGTTATTCACGATACTGTAATCACAGCAGTAGAAACTATAGAGAAAAGCCAAATGGTTATGGGAATGATGGTTGCGCTTCCTGAACATATTGAAACTCCTCCGTTGATTGATCCAATTCCCAACGACAGCATTCAGAATATTATTGACGGAGAATTTGCTGTACCTGAATCTACTTATGTTGAAACCACTGAACCAACAGAAATAAAAGTTATTCCTATCGATGAGAATTTGGAAAGCACTTCGCTTTCACTTTCATCTTATCCCAATCCTTCATCGAACGGAGAAATTACTTTGCGATACAATTTGAAGAAAGACGGAATGGCTTCCATTTCTCTTTTTGACTTGAATGGAAATCTGGTGAAAACATTTTTACCATTGCAATCTTTATTTGCTTCTTCTTACGAAACAAAATACGATGTGAGCGATTTGAATGCGGGAATTTATTTCTGCGAATTAATATCAGGACAAAATAAAACAACCACGAGAATCGTTATAGCAAAATAATTGTTCGCGCCTCACCGTATCAAATGCACAAACCCCTTGAACACGGAATCATCCACCGGCATTCCGTTTTTATCTTTCTGGTTGGCAAGCGCTACTATATAATAGTACACTCCGTCTTTTGCTTCCAGTCCGGCATTAGTTCTTCCATCCCAGCCATGATTGCGCAGCGAAGTGGAGAAAATCAGCACGCCCCATCGGTCGTAAATCTGCAAGGTGTAATTTTCATCGGGGCACACACCGGGAATGTAAAACACATCGTTCACGCCATCGGCATTGGGAGTGAACACATCGGGAATTAATTTCTGCTGGAAGCAGGGCTCGGAGAGAACAACCAGTTTGATGATGCCGATGCATCCGGCAGAATCATATACTTCAAACGTATATTGCACCGTATCGCCTGTTCCCACAATGAAAATGTTATCGCAACTGGCGCAACTGATACCCGTGCTTGGCGACCAGTTGAAAGTATAAGGCGGAACTCCTCCGTTGTAAGAAGTGGTTACCGCCACAATGCTGTCCTGCGGAACATGAATGATGGAGGGTTCGTTCAACGCAACATTAATTACATTGGTTACCGTAACCGCTCCGCTGAGATTGGTGGCGAGTTGCGAGCAGGGCTGTCCGGTAGGCAGCGTATATTCCAGCAGCAGTTGCGGATTCCACGAGCCGGGAACTGTATAGGTATGGCACGTATCCGCTCCGTATGAAATACCCGTAACTCCGTCTCCAAAATCCCAATAGTAATAAGAAGTGTTTATCGAGTTGGAATGAAAGCAAACCGTGAGCGGATTACATCCTGAAGTGGGAGTCAAACTGAAATTTCCGGCAGCAAACGGAACGGAAATAATACTGTCTAACACCAATGTATCAGTGCACAACCCCGCATTTGTGATTGTAAGTGTTACGCTATAAATACCACCGGACTGATAAAAAACAGTTGGATTCTGAAGCGTGGAACTGCCTGCAGAGCCAAAGTTCCAATTCCAGTTTGTAACATAGCCGGTAGATGAATCTGTAAATGTATATTGCGCAAATCCACAATAGATAGTGTCGAGCGCCCAGCCGAAATTCGCCTTGGGTTTCAGAATAAGAACCGTGTCAGTAATGGTGCTGTCGCATCCGTTTGCATCGGTAACGGTGAGCGTTATCACATATAAACTATCGCTTGCATAACTATGCGTGATGAGCGCGCTCGTGGTAGTGGCCGTGTTTCCATCGCCAAAGTTCCACGCGTAACTTAGCCCCACACCGCTTGTAGCCGAAGCATCAAGCGTAAGAATATCTCCCTTGCAGGCAAACGTATCCAGCGTGAAAGCAGGGTAGGGGAAAGTGGGATTGATGTAATTATTAACCGTAATGCTTTTCACGCAGCCGTTGGTATCGGTAATCTGCATGGTAACATTGTAATTGCCGGGAGTTGTATACGTGTGAATGATGGAATCGTTGTAGGTAGTATCAATAGTTCCGTCACCGAAATTCCAAATCCACTGGGTAATCACCGAATCGGAAACCGAAGTGTCAATAAATGTTACCAGCAGCGGGCGGCAGCCGGTGAGCGTGTCGGCATAAAAATACGGATAAGGACCCAGCGCGCCCAGCGTATCCGTTACCGTATCCTTGCATCCGTTCACATCGGTTATGATGAGCGTTACAGGATATTGCCCGGTTGCCGTGTAAGTATAAGCAGGATTATTTATGATGGAAGTGTCAGCAATTGTCGAAGGGTCTCCGAAATTCCACCAGACACTATTCGCATCCTGCGAAGTGCCGGTAAAATTCGCAGTGAACGGATAACATCCAAACGTATTCGCCACGGTGAAACTCGCAATGGGTTCTGCAATGGTGAAAGAAGCCGTGTACACATTGTTGCATCCCGAAGAATAATTATAGGCAGTGAGCGTAACCGTGAACGGTCCGCGCACTCCGTAGGTATGAACAGGATTAGTTGTATTGGAAGAATCAATAGTTCCATCGCCAAAGTTCCATACCAGCGAATCGGCTCCTTCCGAAGTGCTGGTGAAACCTACGGTGTAATAGTTCACGCAACTGAGCGTGTAAGTGAACTGCGCTTTGGGCGGAAGTATGACCACATTCTTGATGGCGCTTGTATCCGAACAGCCGTTGTTGTATGCAATGAGATACACCTGATACGTTCCGGTGTCTGCATACGTATGCGTGGGATTCTGCAAGGTGGAATTTCCTCCATCGCCAAAGTTCCAGTACCAGCCCGTAACGGGAACGGAAGAAGAATCATAAAAGTTGATTGGCAAACCGAAACAAATCGTATCGGGCACCGCGCCAAAGTTCGCCACAGGCGGAGTTCCCACTTTAATGCAGTTGTTGCAGATGAGCGTGGCGGTGCATCCGTTTTGCGTAGTAATGGTAAGCGTTACGGAATAAACTCCGGTGGCAGTATAGGTGTGAACCGGGTTTTGCAGCGCGGAATTTCCTCCATCTCCAAAGTTCCATGCATAAATTACAATCGGGTCAATGGCGCTTGAACTGGTGCTGGTAAAATTCACAGTGAGCGGAACGCATCCGCTGTCGGGAACATGAATGAAGTTGGCAACGGGAGGAGAAATTAGGATGAACGCATTTTTTGTAATGGTTGCATTGCAGGTTCCGTTTGCGTTGGTAACCGTGAGCGTAACGTTGTAAGTTCCGGTTGCCGTGTACGTATGCGTGGGGTTCTGAAGCGTGGAAGTATTTCCATCGCCAAAGTTCCACGAATAAGTTGCTCCGCCTGTGGAAGTGTTCGTAAAATTCACCGTGAAGGGAACCGAACATGCCACCATCGTATCGGCAATAAAATTCGCGGTGGGAGTTTGATTTACCACAATGGTATTTTTTATCGTGCCCGTGCATCCGCTTGCATCGGTGGCGGTCATGGTAACGGTGTATGTTCCCGCGGCAGTATACGTATGTGAAGGATTTATAGTGGCAGAAGTAGTTGCATCTCCGAAATTCCAGTTGGCGGAAACCGCAGCAGGCACGGAAGTATTGGTGAACGTAACGGTTTGCCCCGTGCAAATAACCGTGGGCGTTGCCACAAAACTTGCCGCAATGTTTTGTATAGTGATGTAATTCGTAAGCGTAATTGAATCGGTGCATCCGCCCTGGTGAACCACTAATGAAACATTGTATGTTCCCGAAGCGGTGTACGTATGCGAAGGATTGGTGGAAGCGGAATTGCTTCCGTCTCCAAAATACCAGGTGAACGTGGTGCTTCCGGTATAGGTTGAAGTGTTCGTGAACGAAACAACAAGCGGTGGCGTGCATTTGGAAGTAGGCGTGGCGCTGAACGAAGCGCTGGGTTTTGGCACCACCACAATATTCTGAACAATGTTTCCCGTGCAGCCGTTGGTATCGGTAACAATCAAACTCACCGGGTAATTTCCGGCAGTGGTGTACGGATGCGTTACCGAAGGAACCGTTACCGAAGCGTTGTTTCCATCGCCAAAGTTCCATGCCCAGGTTCCGATGGGCGCGCCTCCCGGAGAAATTACGGTGGCATCGGTGAAGGTTACAGTTTCTCCTATGCAAACTGTGTCATCGGTCATCGTAAATCCGGCAGCGGGCTTGTTGTACACGTTGATGTAATTTACTTTGATGAGCGTGTTGCTCGAAGAGCCGTTGGAAACCGTAAGCGTTACCGTGTACACTCCGGTGCTGGAATAAATGGTGGAAGGATTTTGAATCACCGGCTTGTTGCCGTTGCCCAAATCCCAGTTCCACGAAGTAACTCCGCCCGAAGACATATCGGTGAACTGCACCACCAGCGGAGCGCATCCTGCAATGGGCGATGCGGAAAAGTTGGCGGTTACCTGCGCAGCAGCAGTCGGCAGCAGGCAGTTGGCAGCCGGCAACAAATACAAGCCAATAAAAAATATTTTGCGAAGTGGATTCAAGTCAGAAGAATTTAGCGGAACAAAGATACTGTTAATGTTTCAATCAACGAAAAACTACCGCCCGTTTGTTGTGAGCAGTTGGTTGTTAATTGTGGCGAGATAGATTAAAGATGAAAAAGAAGGCGGAAAGGTTGCATCTGCGAATATGTTTCATCCCTATGGGACGAATAAAAACCGAATCTGTCCGATGGAATACGGACTCCGCAACTTTGTTCGGAGCGAATGAAACGCATAGAACAATACGCAACTCGTACATTTGTTTCATCCCGATACATCGGGGCGTGAGGATTCATATTCGCAGATGACTTGAGTATATATGGGGAAACAGACCGGATATTATTCCACCAGCACTTTCTCCGTAAAAACTTTCAAAGAAACTCTCCCTCTTTCCCTCTCTTTACAAAGAGAAGGATGTCCGTCAACTGACGGACAGGGTGAGTTACTCAATCACCACCTTCTCCGTATGGCATCGAACTTCTGTCCCCCTTTTTGAAGGGGGAATAAGGGGGATGTTCGGTGTTTCACACACCTCCACTAAAAACAATCCCTTCCCGAAAGGCGAAACATCCACTTCTATTTTCTTTTGAAACTTTTTTTCTAAAACTTTTTGTCCGAGGGGGACAGTACAGATTCATTTCATCAACGTAACATTTCCTTTCTTCGTAATCTCCTTCCCGTTTTTATCTTTTGCATTTAAGTAATAAAAATAAACGCCAGTATTACATAGTTGCCCGTTCACTCTGCCATCCCATCCTTCTTTTGGTTTATTCAGTTCGGCAACTTTTTCTCCCCATCGGTTATAAATTTCGCAATGCAATTCGTCTAAATCACCCCAGACAGAAAAAATATCGTTCTCTCCATCATCATTGGGAGAAAAAGCGTTTGGAACATAAATAATATTTGTTGCCGTATCTTCAACTTCATAAATAAAAAGATTATCGAAATAATAATAAGAAACAGCAGTAGTGGAATCGTATCCCGGAGCAAAATGGGTTTTAGAGGCAGGATAAAAATTTCCAAGCGTTACAAATTTCTCTCCGCCTTTTGCTGTGTAATAACCCGACACTAATGTCCAGTTTAAAGTATCACTGATAATATTACCTGATGGGTTAGCAATATCGGGTGTAGCATAATAAGGGAGCGATGTAATTATAATGCTGTCCGTAGATAAAATAGCATGAAAAGCATCGTGCGGTGCACACGCCCATTTTGAAGGGCAAACATAAAATCCAATGTTATATTTTTTCCCATTTGCTAAGGTATTTGGCAAAGGATATTCAATAAATTCTACTCCGCCACCGGTAGAAAAATATTGATAAGTATGGCATCCTGCAAATGCCTTACCATCTTTAGCATATAAACCTTGAACAGGAACTCCTACTGAACTTGGGTAAGCACATTCGTGGAAATAATCAGGAGAGGGGCTTGCTTCAAACCAAGGTGATGCACAATGAATATACGGTGTCGTAACACCATCAGGACAACAAACAGTATCCTCCATACTTCCATCAGGAGCAAGATTTGGTCCGATTAATTTACAGCCAAGCATGGTGCTAAGTGAATCCCGAAAAGAATCAACCGTTCCCACTGCGCCCACGTTTCCGTTCACATCGGTGGTTTGAACTGATGTAACCGATGAGCCGGAAAGAATGCTGAACGATTGCAGGTTGGCGGAGAGGGTTTGCGCTTTACATCCCCCTGCGCCCCCTTCAAAAAGGGGGAAAATGCCGCAAGAAAAAATCAGAGAGAGAGAGAACTTGCCTGCCGCAGGTAGGAGCACTCTCAGCGCGAACGCAAATTTGTTTTTCATGAAACATTTTGTTTGGTTGACGTTTTGATTTCGCACTTCAGAGCAAAACGCAACGAGCCATTGGAACAACAAAAGTAAAAATTTATTTTGCAAAAGCAAATGAATGAGCGGATGAGAAGAATTGCATTCATTTCTTTCTACGGCTTCCACCCCAGTTTATTTTTCTTCCTGCTCCATTCTTCCTCTCTCTCCTTATCTTCCAGTTCTATAATAAAGTCACGCAGGGCTGTACTTGGCTGCGTGTCGGGCGTAAATGCTTTGGTAGTTACCGCCACCAGAAACCCGTGCTTAATGAGGTCAATTTTTGCCTCGCGTATGCTTTTCGCGCCCAGCATTTTCAGCAGGCGCTTGCGTTTGTTTTTAACCGTACCCAGCGCCATGCCGGTTTTTTTCACTATTTCTTTTTCCTGTAAGCCCTCTTCGCTCAGCGCGGCAATTTGCAGCAAACGGGGTTCTTTGTCAAATAAAATAACAAGCATTTCTTTTTTTGTTAAGTAGGCCATGCGGGGAGCAATTATACTGAACGAACATTAGTTTGCAAAAAATCAATGAGTCAGCAATCCACAGTCATCAGTCGGCAATTGCTGACTGCTCCGAACAAAGTTAACTCGTCTCCGACTTGTCGGAGCGGTGCCGTATTCCATCGGACCGACTGCCAACTGCCTGCTATTTACCATTAATCTCTATTTTCTGAAAAGCCCCAAGGGCTTTGCATTGTTATTTCTCCGTTTTATATTTGCCGCTTTATTATAAAATGCAGGAATAAACATGCAGGTTATTTATAAGGGCAAACTAAAAGATACAACAAGAGAAATGAATGCTATTTTTCAAGAGCAGAAGTATGCTTTCCACACGCAGAAAGACATTTTCCACGAGCAGAAAGATGCTTTCCACACGCAGAAAGATGCTTTCCACGAGCAGAAAGACACTTTCCACACGCAGAAAGACGCTTTTCACGAGCAGAAAGATGCTTTCCACATGCTGTTGGATGCTTTCCACGAGCAGAAAGTATCTTTCCACACGCAGAAAGACGCTTTCCACGAGCAGAAAGTATCCTTCCACACGCAGAAAGACATTTTCCACGAGCAGAAAGATGCTTTCCACATGCTGGTGGATGCTTTCCACGAGCAGAAAGATACCATCAGCATTCGGATGAATTCCCTGATAAGAATGATTCTTCAAAAACAATAGACATTATTCAAAATAAGAAACTATGTGTATGTTGTCATTTCGACCGAAGGGAGAAATCTCCTCATTCAGGGGGAGATTTCTCACCCTCAAAGCAGGGTTCGAAATGACAAACCTCTATAAATATCTAATCTGAATATAAATATCTAATCTGAATAATGTCTAATCAATAATTCTTACCCAATAACCCTTACTCCTTAAAATTATGGCAACAAAAAAAGGAACTAACAAAGTGCAGGTGGTGCTTCCGGTGGAATCAAAAACCAATACCGGCATTTTCATTCCCAAGGCACAGCATATTCACGATTTGCTGCAGGGAAACAACAATTTTCCCACTATTCAGAACGACCTTCCGCAACTGCAGGCGGATATAAACCTGCTTACTGCCGATGAAGGCGATGTGCTCAACCGCAAGCCGGGCGCAGCGGCTGCTGCCAACGAAAAGAAATTAGAAGTGTATAATCAATTAGACGCCCTGCGCGCAGTGGTGCAAAAGGTGGTGAACCAGCCCGCAAACATTGCCAACGCAGAGGCAATGGTGGAAGGGGCGGGAATGGAAATAAAAGGAAGAGGTTCAAGAACCAAAGATGACCTTACCGTGCGCAACGGAGATATGAGCGGCTCGTGCGATTTAATTGCCAAAGCCGCAGCCAAAAAAGCCGCTTACCTCTGGCAGCAAAGCACCGATAACATTAACTTTACGTATTGCGACCCCATCTGCACACTCGAAACCAAAAATACGGTGTTTAATCTCGCAGTGAAAACAGATTATTGGTTCCGCTTCCGCGTCATTCTTCCGGTAAAAGCGAGAAAAAGCAAAACCAGCCGCAAATTGAAAAAAGAAAAAGCAGCCGATGCCGACTGGAGCCAGAGTGTGAAGATTACGGTGGTGTAGTTACGGATAACTAATCTTTGCGAATCTGTCCGATGGAATACGGCACCGCTCCGACAAGTCGGAGACGAGTCAACTTTGTTCGGAGCGAATAACAGCCATTCGCTTCATTCGTCTGCTCATTCGTACTTTCTTGTTTTCCCGCTTTTCTATTTCGTACTTTCGCCTTTTCAATTCTTCCCATAGGGATAAAATATTTTTCAATGGTTCACGATGCGTGGATTGGCAAATGGGCGTTTCCTTCCGATGACTCCCTGCTGGAGCAAAGCGGACGCAGGGGAGAGCAGTATAATTTTGAAAAAATTGCTGCGGATATTATTGATAAAGTCCAGTTTGAGAAAGACGATAGTGTGCTTGATGTTTGCTGCGGAAATGCCGGGCTCACCCGGTATATTGCGCGCGCGTGCAAGGAAATTCACGGGGTTGACCATTCGGAACTGCTCATGGATGCTGCCCGTAAACTGGAATTGAAAGAAAATATTTACAACCTGCGGCTTCATTTCTCCGATGTCATGCTCATTGATAAATTTTTTCCCGAAAACTTTTTTGATAAATCCTATTGCTATTTTTCGTTTCAGTATTTTACTAAAAGCAAGCGGGAAAAAATTCTGGAGAAACTTTCGCGCGTTACAAAAAATAAAGGATGGATTTTCATAGGAGATGTTCCTGATAAAACCCGGATGTGGAATTACTACGAATCTCCTGCAAAGTTTTATCGCGAAAAATTATTTCGTTTCCTCCGCGGAAAAAAAGGCGAATGTTTTCTCGGATGGTGGATTAACCCGAAAGAAATTCTCGGCTGGTGCGAAAAAAATAATCTTAACGCATCCATCATTCCGCAGGATGCAACTCTTCCGCACGCCTATTATCGCTTTGATGTGCTGATTCGGAACAGCAAGAAATAAAGTACGTACAATAAAACAGATTCTTTCTCGTTGTGTTTTTTCATGCGTATCGAATATGTTTGCCACTCCTGCCTTTACATAGACACGGGCGACACCCAATTGGTGATTGACCCGTGGTTTAAAGGTTCGGCTTATCTCAACCAGTGGCATCTTTTTCCAAAACCTGTGAATACAAAAATGCTGTCCGATGTAAAACACATTTTCTATTCGCACGGGCATGAAGATCATTTGCACAGCGAATCGCTGGAAGAATTGCCGAACAGCGCGAAAGTTTTTTTTCCTTATCAGTGGAGAAAAGGCATCAGGAATTTTTTTCACGAAAGAAATTTTTCAAATGTTACGGAAGCGGAAAGTTTCAAAGCATATCAAATTTCCCCCACAACAAAAATTACTTACATCGGTTTTGGTTTGGAAAGTTTAATCGTGATTGAAATAAAGGATACTGTAATTGTAAATATAAATGATGCATTGAACTCGCATCACCAGAATGTGACGGCAATGTTTCTCAGAGAAATAAAAAAACGCTGGCCGAAAATTCATTACTTGTTTTCAGGATGGGCGGGAGCGGGATATTTTCCAAACGCAGTTCACTATAAAACAAAAAATGATGTTGAGATTGCAAAAATCCGCGAGCAGTATTTTGGAAATAATTTTGCAAAGTTCATTCACTATCTTCAGCCCGATGTTGCAATTCCTTTTGCGCCCGGTTTTGTTTTGCTCTCGCCTGATAAATTATGGATAAACGATGTGAAGTTTCCAAGAACTTATCTTGAACAATACTATAGAGAAAATTTTGATGCAAACACTTCTGTAAAATTCTACATTCCTAATCCCGGAGATTATTTTGATGAAGATGGATTTCATAATGATTCACCCTATTATGCATTGGAAAAGAACGGTTCGCTGAATCATTTGATTCCGGAAATATATTCTGATGAAATGAAGAAGGCAGAAAAAATAATTTACATCAATGAGGATAAGGCAGATTTGCTGGTTGAAAAAATTTCTGAGTGCCTCGAGCATACTAAAAATCTTTACGACAAAATTGTTTTAGAGGATGTGGATTTTTCCATTCGCCTGGATGATTTGCTTGAGAATAATTATTTCAATGTAAGGTTCGAGAAAAATAAATTCAAAGTGTATAGGTCAGCAGAACCTCAAGGAACAAAACTTCTTATCCGAACAAAATATTATTTGCTCAAGCATTCTCTTGAAAATTTATGGGGAGGCGATGTGCTTACCATCGGTTATGGTATTGACGTGGATGTTTTCGAAGAAGATGTGCTGGAAAAAAATATTGACATTGTTTGCGTGCGTTTGCTTGCACGCTATCCGACTACCCTTGAAAGTTTGAGAAAAGATCCGTTTCGCGCGCTGAATTATTTTGCCAAGCATCCGATGATGTCTGCGCTCGCAATGAAACAAAAATTAATGCTCAAGAGCGCTGTGAATAAATTTCCTTATAACGAGCGCGACCATTGGATTAGTTACAGCAAATGCGATTTATGCCAGGTTTGCAATATGCCGCTGTTGAGTTTTGAATTCGGGGAAAAGTTAGGCGCTCTTGCTGTTTAGAATTTTCCAAATCATTTCTGATTCAAACCCGCGTGATAAAAGAAACATCAGTACTTTTCTGATCTTCTCTTTTGAATTTTGAATTTTGACTTCTCTTGATTTCTTATTTACGAGATGCTGAATGGTTTTCAAATACTCTTCTTCATTAATTTCTTCCAATGCGTTTTCAATTAAACCGCCTGCAATATTTTTCTTTCTCAATTCCGCTTTTATTTTTATTTTTCCCCATCGCTTGATTCTGAATTTTCCTTGAGTAAAAAGTTTCGCGAAGCGTTCTTCCTTCAGGAAGTCATCTTCTTCAAGCGAAGAAATAATTTTTGCCGAAGTTTTTTCATCTGCGCCAAGTTCCCTCAACTTCTTTTTTACTTCCTGCCTGCATCGTTCCTGATAAGCGCAAAAGCGTTCGGCTTTCAGCAAAAGAATTTTTTCGGAAGTTTCTTTTTTCATCCGTTGCGAAGATACGAAGGACGCTGAAAAGAATTACCTCGCTGCGTTTATATTTTTTACATTTGTCCTCCTTAAAAATCAAACCATGAAAAACTTTTTTTTCTTTCCGATAGTTGCCGGCACTTCAATTCTGTTTTTGGCTTCGTGCACATCAACCATCAACCATCCACCATCAACCATCGCGCATCTTCCCTATCCGCAAACAAAAAAAACGGATACGGTGAATGATTACTTCGGAACAAAAATTGCCGACCCGTACCGTTGGCTGGAGGATGATAATTCCGATGAAACAAAAAAATGGGTGGAAGAAGAAAACAAAGTCACGTTTGATTACCTGGGAAAAATTCCTTTCCGCCAGCAGATGAAAGAACGTTTGACACAAGTTTGGAATTATGAAAAGATGACCGCTCCGTTCAGGCGCGGCAACTATTATTTCTTCTATAAGAATGACGGCTTGCAGAATCAAAGCGTGCTCTATGTGCAGGAAGGATTGACTGGCGCTCCGAAAATTTTAATTGACCCCAACACGCTTTCTGCCGATGGAACACTTGCGCTGAATGGCGTGAGCATTCGCGAAGACGGAAAATATATTTCGTACAATCTTTCGCAATCGGGTTCCGACTGGAATGATGTGGTTACGATGGAAATTCAAACGCAAAAAGTTTTACCCGACACGCTTCACTGGGTGAAATTTTCCGGTGCATCGTGGAAGGGCGATGGATTTTATTACAGCACCTATCCCGCGCCCACTTCACATGCGTACTCAAACAAAAACGAAAACAACAAAGCATTCTTTCATAAACTCGGAACAAAGCAAAGTGAAGACAAAATTATTTATGCCGATGAATCTCATGCCGGCAGGGGCTGGTCGGTTTCTGCAACCGATGACGGAAAATACATGGGGCTGTGGGGAAGCGAATCTACCAGCGGAAATTCTTTTGCCGTGAAAGAATCTCAGAGCGAGAAATGGAATTGGGCGGACACTGCCTATAAAAATGAATACAGAATGATTGATGACATAGGCAAAATGCTGCTGGTTCATACTAACGCAAACGCTCCGAAATATCAACTGGTGCTCGTTGACCCGAACAAACCCGACAGCGCGCACTGGAAAAAAATTATTCCCCAGACAAATGATTTGCTCGAAAGCGTTTCGCTTGCAAACGGAAAAATTGTCTGCACCTATCTTCACGATGTAATCACCAAGTTGGAAATATTTTCTCTGGACGGAAAAATGGAAAAAGAAATTTCCACTCCTCCGCTGGGCGTTGCAGGTTTCAGTTCAGATAAAAAGGACTCTGTTGCGTTTTATTCTTTCACCAATTATATAACTCCTTCGCTGATTTACAAGTTCAACATGAATAACAATTCTTCGGAAGTTTTCTTCCAGCCGAAAGTGGATTTTGCTTCTGACGAGTACGAGAGCAAGCAGGTTTTTTATCCGAGCAAGGACGGAACAAAAATTCCCATGCTCATCACGCACAAGAAAGGAATTGCGCTCGATGGAAATAATCCCTGCTTCCTCTATGGCTATGGCGGATTCAACATCAGCATCACTCCGTATTTTGTTACCAACTCGGTTGCGTTTTTGGAAAATGGCGGTGTGTATGCGGTGGCGAATATGCGCGGTGGCGGTGAGTACGGAGAAGAATGGCATAAGGCGGGAATTAAATGCAACAAGCAAAATGTGTTTGATGATTTTATTTCCGCTGCGGAATATCTGATTAAAGAAAAATATACTTCTTCGCAGAAATTGGCTGTGCACGGACGTTCGAATGGCGGACTTCTCATTGGCGCGGTGATGACGCAGCGCCCGGATTTAATGAAAGTGGCATTGCCCGGAGTGGGCGTGCTCGATATGCTTCGCTATCATAAATTCACCATCGGATATTACTGGGCGAGCGATTATGGAAGAAGCGATAACAAAGAAGAGTTCAATTGCCTGGTAAAATATTCTCCGCTTCACAATGTGAAAGAAACGGAATATCCTGCCACCATGGTTCTGACTGGCGACCACGATGACCGCGTGGTGCCTGCGCATTCATTCAAGTTTGCGGCAACACTCCAGGAAAAAAATAAAAGCAATAACCCGATTCTCATCCGCGTGGATACGAAAGCAGGGCACGGTGCAGGAAAACCCACTGCAAAACAAATTGAAGAATGGGCGGATGTGTGGAGTTTTGTTTTTTATAATCTGGGAATGGAAATGAAGAGCACAACGCCTGTGCTGAAAGGAGAAGCAAATGCAAAAAAGGAATAATGGAATAATGGAATGATGGAAGATTGAAATACAAATGCAAAATGGCAATTGAAAGGAAAAACATAAACCGCGGATATAAAAAGTTGGAAGTATGGCAAGATGCGATTGAACTTTACCTTCTTGCTTGTAAAACATTCTGTAAACTGCCGAATCATTTGATGAAAGTTACTTCTAATTCTATTGATGCTTCGCACAGCATTTCAAGAAATATAAGTGAAGGGTATTGCCGAAGAGGGCTGACAGAATATCTGAATTTTTTAAATTATTCTCTCGGCTCATGCGGAGAGTTTCATTCTTGTTATTACTCATGCTATAAAGCGAAACAGATTTCCGAAAATGAATTTGAAGAATTGGATGCGCTTCATTATAAGGTAGAAAATAAATTAATCAAATTAATAGAATCCTTGCAACGAAAAAAGAAAAACGGAGAATGGGAAGATAGTTTTGTTGGCAATTAACCATCATTCCAATTTTCCACCATTCCATTATTCCGATTTCATGACCGACCAACTAAAACTCCGGTACGTAATGCTCTTCAGCACGCTGTTCATTGTGCTGAATACTTTTTTCATTGCAAAAGAAATGTATTGGTTCATGGTGCTGCCGGTGCTGCTGCTGGTGGTACTCACTGCATTTGTCGCGCTCGATGTGTTGGTTCTCGTGATTGTTTTTCTCACTCCGCTTTCCATCATTTTGCGTGAAAGTGATTTTGGCGTGGCAATTTCACTTCCCACCGAGCCGCTGCTCTTTGGCGTAATGCTCATTTATATTCTCCGGTTATTTTACGAGGGAAAAATTGAACGCAAAATATTTTTTCATCCGGTTACCATTGCCGTTCTCATCAATCTTCTCTGGATGGCATTCACCTGCATCACCAGTTCGCTGCCGATGGTGTCGTGGAAGTTTTTGCTCTCGCGCTTATGGCTGGTGATTCCGTTTTATTTTGTGGCGCTGCATCTTTTCAGGGAAAAGAAAAATATGCGCAAATATATCTGGCTCTATATGATTTCTTTTTCAATTGTAATTATTTACACGCTCATTAATCACGCCATGGATAATTTTGCAGAAGCGCCCGCGCACATTGCCATGACTCCGTTTTACAACGACCACACTTCGTATGGAGCCATGCTCGCCATGTATCTTCCTCCGCTGATTCTTTTTTCGTTTGATAAAAATTCACCGAGAGGAATCCGCTACTATGCATTTTTCACGCTCTTGCTTTTCATCGCGGGATTAATTTTTTCTTACACGCGCGCGGCATGGCTGAGTTTAATTTTTGCTGCGGGAAGTTTGCTGATTTATTTACTGCGCATTCGTTTGATTCCGATTCTGATTGCGCTCGGAGTTCTGATTGTTTTGTTTTTTGTTTACCAGAATGAAATAATGATTTCGCTTCAATCGGGAAGGTATAAAAATGTGAAGAACCGCGACATTGAACAGCGCCTTCAATCCATTGCCAACGTAACCACCGATGCTTCCAACACCGAGCGTTTCAACCGGTGGGCTTCGGCAATACGGATGTTCAAACAAAAACCTTTCTTCGGATGGGGACCGGGCACTTACCAGTTTCAATACGCGCCTTTTCAAATCTCCACCGAGAAAACACAAATCTCCACCAACTTCGGAGAAAAAGGAAACGCGCACAGCGAATACATTGGTCCGCTGGCGGAAAGCGGGGTGATTGGAATGCTCGCCATGATTGCAATTGTTGTAACCACGCTGCTCACAGCGGCAAAAATAATTTATCATTCACCGGATAAAAAAGCAAGAGTGTTTGCGCTTGCAATTATTCTTGGGCTGATTACTTATTTTGTGCACGGCACGCTGAATAATTTTCTGGATACCGACAAAGCATCGGCTCCGTTCTGGGGGTTTATTGCAATGTTAGTGGCGATGGATTCCTATGGAGTGGAGATGGATGTAAATACAAAAGGAAATAAAAAGGTAGATTAATACTGGCGCTGGCGTATATCATTTTCCTCAATCACAGTAAAGTTTTTTTCAAGTTTCAACCCGGCTTTTACTGTCAAATCACAGAGAATTTTTCCTGCGAACAGCGGATTATTTCCCTTATACCTAAAAAATACAACTGCCGGAGGATTTGTTATTCCGAATTTGAAAATTAATTCTCCGTAATCCTTATCAAAGGTCAATATGATTAGATTTTCTTTTATTGCTTTCTGAATAACCTGCTCATCAGAAATTCCATTCGATAGTTCGCTGATTGAGAATATAAAATGCCCCTCATTTCTGATAAAAGAAATCGATGGGAAAGGAAAATTTTCGTTTGCCAAAAAATTCATTACGCTCTTTTCAGAGGGAAATATAATTCATGCTGAATGCAATCCTTAAGGTAAGCAAACACTGCTTTTAAATTATTTTCTGTGAGATTAGGATAACTTTCTAAAATCATTTTCTCTGTCCAGCCCGATGAAAGGAGTTCAAGGATTAACTCAACCGATATTCTTGTTCCTTTTATAGACGGTTTGCCGAGTAAAATATTTTTTTCAGAAACTATGTGTTCTTGCCAATTCATGAAACAAAAATACAAATAATACATGGCATGGCACGCTGAATAATTTTTTAGATACCGACAAAGCATCGGCTCCGTTCTGGGGATTTATTGCAATGTTAGTTGCAATAGATGTGAGTGAAAAGAAAAACTCTTACTGAAATTTCCTGCTCTCAATTTATTTTTTCTTCTGCGGCTTATCGCATTTTTCGGCATAGTCCATTGCTTCGGGATAACTGAGTTGTGTTGCCTTGTGAAAATCTTTGCAGGCGCCTACCTGGTCGCCCATGGCGCTGCGCAGCAATCCGCTCTTGAACCAGGCAAGTCCGCTAAGAGGATCCCAGCGCTCCACCTGCTGGTAATCGTAAATGGCGGATTGGTTTTTATCCATGCCTTCGCAGGCATACGCGCGGTATAAATAAGCAGGAGCAAAGTGGTCATTCAGTTCAACTGCTTTTGATAAATCATCAAATGCTTCCTGCCATTTTCCTTTGGTGTAATTCACCACGCCCCGTCCGTACCACGCATGAAAACTTTTCGGGCTGAGTGAAATGGCTTTTTCAAAATCAGCCATGGCGAGTTCGGTTTTTCCAAGACCGAGATACGCCCGTCCGCGCATGCCCAGGTAATTCGCGCTGTCAGGACAGAGTTTGATTGCCTTCTGCATGAGGTCGAGCACCGGCTGGTATTCGTTGAAATTTATTTTTGAAGATGCTTCGTGGTAAGCCGCCACCGCTTCCTTCCAGCAGAATTTTTCTTCGAACAGTTCTTTCGCCACCGAGTCCTTTAAACTTGCCGCCATTCCCAAATCAATGCAGCCGTCATCGCGCTTGCCGGTGGTCCATAAAAGTTTTCCGCGCTGAAAATACGCAGCGCCCAGTTTGGGATTTATTTTTATGGCGGTGTTGAAATTATTCATGGCATCGGTGTTTTTTCCGGTAACGGAATAGGAATAGCCGCGCAGGTAATACGGCATGGCGAGATTTATATCTACCGGTGGCGGTTCCATTCCTTTTTCTGCGCGTTCGAACGCAGGAATTTTTTCATAGTCGCTCAACTGCTGCAAATATTTCTGCACATCGGCATCGTGCTGTTTAATGATGGAAGTGAAAGCGGCAATGGCTTCGGAATGGCTTCCGGCTTTTTGTTTCGTCTTTGCGTTCTCCAGCGCATCATCGCCTTGCGCGGAAGAATAAAAAGGCAGAGAGAAAAATGCGAAGAGCAGGAGAGAGGAGAATAGTTGTTTCATAGAATAATTTTTAGTGGTGGCGTGCCGGGAACGAAGCAAAACTAAAAAAAGGATAGAAAGAACAAGAAAAGAAAAATGAACAACAATACTCTCCCCTTAATCCCCTCTCTTTTTAAAAGAGAGGGGAAAGCTAAGCAGGGGTGAGTTCTTCATTCAAATAAATTATATAGTTGAACGTTTAATCGGTAAATTTGCTTTCCCTAAATCCTCGAAAAACGAAATGGTACGAACAATACGAAATGCAAAAAATAAATTTGACATTCGACACTCGACATTCGTAATTTGCTTTGCCATCTTACATTTTACATCTTACATCTGCCATGCTCAAATGCCTTCGCCAGATGTAAAGTGCATTGCCGTTCAGCCGAACGGGGATGTGCTGGTAACATGGGCGGCTGCTTCTCCGTGCACAAACTTTATTTCTTATCATGTGGATACTTCTTCCAATCCTGCCGTGATTCCTTTTACAAATTATGTTACTGTTGGACCTTGCATTGCAACCACTGCGCTTCATGCGGGAGCGAACGCGGACAAGAAGCGAATGTATTACACGGTGGAAACAGAATCCTCAAGCATCTCCGCGCCTAAAGATACCTTCTCCACCATTTTTCTTACGGTGAGCGCGGTAACCGGCAACGCCAACCTGAACTGGAATAAAATTTCCAATCATCCCATTCCCACTTCCAGCGGATGGTATAAAATTTACCGCGAGTATCCGGCAGGAAACTGGAAACTGCGCGACAGCATCTTGAATACTAATTCTTACATTGATTTAACCGATGTATGCAACAAAAATCATTCACTCATCAACTACCGAATTGAGATTTTCGATAACACCGGCTGTACTTCCGTTTCAAACGTGGCGGGCGATACGGCATTTTATGACAACACTCCGCCTGTAACAAAACCCATTGACACGGTGAGCGTGAATGCCGCGGGGCTTGCCACCGTCAGTTGGTTTCCTTCGCCTTCGCCCGATGCGGACTCGGTGATTATTTATTATGGCGGTTCAACCTGCACGGGATGGACTCCCATTGCAGTTGTTCCGGTGCCGCAAACTTTTTATACCTATACTCTTTCCAACGCAGCCAATGTTTCGGAGTGTTATAAAGTGGCGTTTGTGGATTCGTGCGGAAATGTTTCTGCGCAAAGCATCAATCCTCATTCTACTATTTATCTCTCTGCTTCGTTCGACCCCTGCCTTGCCACCGCTTCGCTTGCGTGGAACAGTTATATCAACATGATTCCGGCAGTAACGCAGTACGAAATTTTCCGCAAGACAAACGCGGGAGCATTTATAAAAATTGGCTCCACTTCTTCCACTACCTATGCTGACAACAGTATTTCACTCGGAAACAGTTATTGCTATTTTGTGCGCGCTGCAGATGGAACAAAAACTTCTTCTTCCAACACCGTGTGCGATACGCTGAATGTTGCGCAGCCGCCTCAGTTTAATTACAACCGCTTTGCCACGGTGGTTTCTTCCACCGCCATTGACATCCGCGCGTATGTGGATACTTCGCCCGATGTTTCGTATTACCGGCTGATGCGCGCAACAGGAAGCGGAAATTTTACTGTAGTGCTGCCCTCCACTTCACCTGTGGCTCAAACTATTTCGTGGCAGGATAATTCGGTGAAGGCAAATGATAATTCTTATTCGTATAAATGGGAAGCCATGAACTCCTGCAACCAGGTGGTGCTTTCGTCCGATACGGCAACCACCCTACTTCTTGCGGCAGCTATTTCTCCTTCGGTGAATGTTACGCTTGCGTGGAACGATTACAGCGCGTGGTCGGGCAAGGTGGACCATTATGATATTTACCGCGCAGTGGATGGCGTGTGGAATCCGTCACCCATCGGCTCGGTGAATTTTTCGGGAAGCGGTGGAGCGTATATGGATGATGTGGCGCCTTTCCTCAGCAGCAAGGGCGCGTTTTCGTATTACGTGGTGGCGCGCGAAGGAAACGGAAACAAATACGGTTTCAAGGATACGAGCGCATCGAACATTGCAAAGGTATTTGAGTTTCCGAAGTTTTATATTCCCAACACATTCACTCCGAACGGAGATACTAAGAACGATGTGTTTCTTCCCGTCATAGGATTTATTGAACCGGAAGATTACACCTTCACCGTTTTTGACAACACCGGCACGCCTGTGTTCAGCACAAACAATCCTGCCGAAGGATGGGACGGGAAAAAGAAAGGGCATCCGTGCATGGAAGGAGTGTACATGTATCTCATCCTCTGCAAAGCATCCAATGGGGATGATTCAAAAATTGCGGGAACCATTACGCTGGTGCGGTAACCCCTGAAATGGAATGTTGGAATGCTGGGGTGTTTCCAAATATTCCATTCTTCCAATCTTCCATCATTCCTTCTCTTATATAACCACCTTGCACACTTTCTGAAACCGCGCATTTCCAATTCGTACAAAGTAAGTTCCTTTGGCAAGCGCTTCCACATTTATTTTATGCTCCAGCCGGTTGGAAACAGGCGTGAGCCATTTGCCGAAAAGTTCCTTGCCGTTTATGTCGAAGAGATTTATTACCACCGGTTCGGCAGAAGTCAGCCCCGTTGCCAGCACGTTCAACTGGTTATCGGAGCAGAATGCCGTTAACTCCGCTTGATTTTTCGGAACGTCTGCCGCAGCGTTGTTTAAGGTGGAAGTAAGTTGGTAAGAAAATATTCTCACGTTGGCGGTGTTGCCCGAAGGGTCAATAATATATTGGTTGGTGTGCCAGAAAGTAATTCCATCGGGGTCGAGCGTGGATTCGCAAATATCTCCCCACTGCTGGCTGAAGGAGTGAGTTCCTGTCATGGCGGTTTGCTCGGCAAAGGTCATGGTGTTGAGCGGGTCGCTTGCCAGCCGCCCCGTATAGCGGATGCCGGGATAAAGAGAGGAGGAGTTAGTAACGTTATAGGCAATGGAAATATCGCCATTCAAATCCATGCAGATGCTGCTGTTCCACCGGCTGATTCCGTCACTGGGTCCAAAGGTGCTTTGCTGATAGATGCTCCACACTTTGGTAGTATCATTCTGCCGCAGTTCATACCAGCGCACGCCTGCAATCATGCCGCCCAGATTTACCGTGTTGCACAGCACCACCGAGTTGTATCCCGTAAAGCGCAGGTAAGGAGCCCTGAACTGAAACGGACCTTCGAGCGACCATACCTGCTGCCCGCCCGGTTCGGCAATGTTTCCTCCGAAAGAATAGCCGGCAAAATATCCGTTGTAGGCAGCCGTGGCGAGCGAATCAACAAAAGTGATTGCGCAGGTTTTATTCAGCGTGTCAGTAACGAGTTTATAAATCATAATGCTGTTGGAGGCATCTCCCATGTTCACGTTGGTATAATACATAAGGTAGGCGGGTGTGCCATAGGGAGGCAGCGCCCCATCGCAGGTGAGTATTTTTGGCGAGCCCGGCAGCTGGCTGTTCTTGTTGCAGATTTTATAGGGAAAAGCACCGTTCGGAAATTTTGCAATGATGATTCCCGCGTTCGGGTCGCCCATCAGCATACGGTTCCGCTCGAGAACGGAAATTCCCACCGTGTCATTATTAATATCCCGGTAGGTTGCATAATATCCGTCTGTCCACACCGAATATTTCGGGAAGTCGGGCATCACAGGGTATGCAAACGTGTACACATAGTAGGAGCCGGTCGGGTCGCCCGAAGTGGATACGGCAATGGATAAATTATTATAGTTGTAGGTAACATCCGTTACCACCCAGCGGTCGGCAAATTTATCGTACATCACAATGGGGTCATCGGAGCATCCTCCCCCCAGCACCGACATATCAGTTGCAAGAAGCAGGTTTCCTGTTTTATCGTAGATGTTATAGTTGCAAAGGTTCACGCCCTGCACGTAATGATTGGGACCAGCCGCTCCGTTTGCATCGGGGCGGTATGCCCAGTTGCCTCCTTCAAAATTCACTAAGGGAGTGTCTAACGTAAGTGTGCCCGGATTTTGCTGTACGCACGGGTCGGGCGGATAGGAATTCTTCGGCACGAAACCGGAAGCGGGATGCGCCTGCCGTATGTCGCCTATGTCTTCTTTATACGAACTGGTTTTCATTTCCGCATTTGCCAGTTCGCGCAGCGGCTTGGTGATATGAAAACTGGTGCACTTCAGATAAGTTGATGAAGAAATTTTTTTTGCCGGTTGCGCAAAAGTTGCGCCTGCTGTGGCGAGCAGGAATAAAAAGAGAGCAATGTTTTTTTTCATAGTGAATTTAGTTTTGCAAAGGTGTTTGAGCGAACAGAAAGATTTACCAAAGGTAACAGAGAATCTGAAATTCGCAAGCGCAGAGCAAAAAAACTTTCTCCCCCCTTAAAACATCAATCCCGCCTTACGGGGCGGGATTGATGCTCTTTTTTCATAACTCTATTTCTTCTACATGAAAAAACAGATAAGGTAAAGGTAGAAACGAAAATCCATTTGTCAAGCAAAAGCGGAAGTTTTTTTATTAACCAATCATCACAATCTTAACCGTGCTGCTCCAGGGTCCTGCCAGTTAACGCGGTAATCTGCCATATCTCTTGTTCTCTTGATTAAAAAGCAAGAGTACCACAGTTCGCCCGTGCTGGAAATAGTAGATTTACTATATGGATTTGTTTCGGGGATAAATTGCATATTATTTTGAACGGGCAAGAATATTTTAAAATAGTTTTGCTTATTTCTGCGCAAATACATACTTTTATCAAAAATAGTTGCAACCTTTAGAGGAGTTTATTCGTCTTAGTGTTTAAAGTAATGTTCATTTATCGCCATAAACATTAATATTTATTTTAGTAATATGCATTAAATCCTTTTTACTTGAAAAATATTTTTGTAGTTGCCGCAATTATTTTTTCTTCTTTTTGCCTGAAAGCGCAATCATTTTGGGCGCAGGGAACAGGAGGCAATGATGTGGATGAAACAATGGATATATGTTCAGATAATTCAGGCAATATTATTTCGGCAGGATATTTTACAAACACCGCGGCTTTTGGCGCTTCCATTAATCTCACTTCTGCATCGGCAGGCATTCCTGATATTTACGTTTCAAAAAGCAATTCTTCAGGTGTTATACAATGGGCTGTCAGGGCAGGGGGATATGGCTCCGACAGAGCGTTATCTGTAAAAGCTGATGCTTCGGGAAATAGTTACATCACGGGTTTTTATTATGGCGCAGCAACTTTCGGAACCTTTACGCTTAATTCGGCAAATGGTTCACAGGATATATTTATTGCAAAATTAAATTCATCGGGAACTTTTATCTGGGCGGTGAGCGCAGGCGGCACAATGGCTGATATCGGAAATGGTATTGATGTGGATGTTAACGGCAACGTGGTTGTAACCGGACAATTTCAGGGCACAGCCACCTTTGGAACTTCAACGCTTACCAGCATGATGAATCCTCAAACCAGTATTGCGTCCATTGATATTTTCACTGCTAAATATAATAACAATGGAAATTTTTTATGGGTGCGGCAAGGCAAAGCAAAATATACCGACCGCGGGCTTGATGTTGCCTGCGATGCAAACGGAGATGTTATTGTATGCGGGCAATTCAGCGATACAATTTTATTTAATCAGGTGCACTATAATCAGGTTATGAATGCGGTGTTTCTTATAAAGTACGATGCCAACGGAAATGAATTGTGGTTCCGCATGGCAAGCGGAACTTATTCCATTGCGTATTCATTGGCGGTTAACAATGTTCACGAAATTTATATGACGGGCGACTACCAGGGGAATCTTGCATTTTATGGTCCACCAAATAATTTTTTAAGCGATACGTATCCTAAATGCGTTTTCCTTGTGAAATATTCCGGCAGCGGAAGTTTTATCTGGGCTCAATCCGAATCAAGCAATAATTATATTTCTTCGCGCGCAGTCGCACTTGATTCAAATCATGACCCTTATATTGCCGGAGAGTTCGGCTGCACGCTGAATGAGTATGCAGATGTTTTCGGGCAGGGAACATTTAACAGCATCGGCTATCAGGATATTTTCACTGTAAAATATAATTCATCGGGACAAAGGCAATGGATGCGTAACTTCGGTGGTCCCGGAAATGACAAGGCGCATGGTATTCTTGCAATCACTGTTGATAACCCTGTTATAGCCGGCAGTTATGAAAAAAAAATAATATGGGCAACAGATTATGTAGGTATTACAACAAATAATGTTCTTTATTATATCGGCAGCGGCAACAGTTCCTATTGTTCGGACCCTTCGTATGGAAATTTCAGTGGAATAACTTGCAAGGGCTTCAGCGATGGATTTATTGCGCAGGCAGTAGATATTACGAGACAGCCCTACGATTATTACCACCGCACGGGAACTTCATGCCTGCGGGATTTTGTTGGAGGATGCATTGACAGCATGATGACTTTTTCCTGCCCCGATACTCTTACGTTTTGTGGAAGCGGTAATTTATATGCTAACACGTATACTGGCTCAGGTCTTACGTATTCAGTCGGGCCTGACTATCATTTTCAATGGTCGTCTTCTCCTTTTGATACTTTATACAATGATAAAATTACAGCGACAAATTATTATTCAGTAAAGATGACAACTGTTGACGGCTGTTATACTTCGGAAGATACCATTTACGCAATTGTTCATCCAATTCCGCAACCACCTACAATTACAGATGACCACGGAATAAATAACCAGCACCCGCAATGCGCATTGCCGATTGCCGCCTGCCAGCCCGATACAGTATTACTTACAGGGGGAAATATTAATGGAAATTCTATCAGTTGGTATCAGGGCGGCAGTTGTTATCCGAACACTGTCTACAGCGCCTGTTATCTCGGAGGAACATTTCTCACAGGCAGTGATTCTCTTTATGTTAATTCATCTGGCTATTATAATTTTGTTGTTACAGATAAATACGGATGTCAAAACAGCAATTGCGTTCAGGTTCAACTGGACTCATTGCTCCCTCCTTTAGTTCCTATAAGTAAAATTCCTGATACGCTCGTTGCCTGCTATGGAAGCCAGGTTCTGCTGAATGTGATTGACAGCATAACCGGAGTGTCCGGACCTTTCTTTTCTTTTATGAACTCATGGTCTGCAAATCCATCCCTGTCAATAGGACCCTCTTATCCGCCTTATTATCTTTCCGGAGTATTCATTGCGCAAACATCAGGCACCTACATTGTGAATGAAAATATTGTTTACATCAATAAATGCGACACTCAATATTATTCAGTACAGGATACTTTTTATCTTCTTGTCAACCCCGTGCCAACCATTGCGGTCAGCATAACAGGTCCCAGTTTTCTTTGCCAGGGCGATACCATTATTCTTCACATCACTTACACTCCCTCCACTAATGTAAATACAGTAGTAATAACAAATCCGGCTATTGATTCAATTATTGTAACACAGGCAGGAAATTTTTCTGCATCCGCTACTATCACGGATACGATTGGCGGATGCAGCAGTTACGGATACGACTGGCATCCGGTACAGATATATCCTAATCCGGTTCTTTATACAATTCCTTATTCCGGATTAATTTGTCCGAATGATTCTGTGCAGATAATTTGCAATACTGCCGGAACGAATTATCAATGGATTGGTCCTAACGGAATCCTTCCATTCAATACGCAATCCATTTATCAGAGCATACCGGGGTTCTATCATTGTGTTGTAACAAATACAGTTGGATGCGTGCTTACATCTAACACAATAGAATTAAAACAATATAACACTCCTTATCTGCTTCCTTCCCCTTCGAGTATTGTTTGCATGGGGCAGAGCGTTATCTTGCAGGTCATCACAAATGATTCAACGCTGATACAATGGAATCCCCCGTTGAGCGGAAGCGGTACGCAACAGGTAGTAACGCAAAGCGGAGTTTATTCCTGCTATGTTACTATGTGCGGCATCACAACGCTGTGTTCAATGACTGTAGTCGTTTCGCAGGCGGTTGCGCAAATTACCGCACCGGCAATTATTTGCCCTGGCGATTCTGCTCTGCTGGTGGCAAACAGTGGAATGGCAGGATACCAATGGACGCCAATCAATTCGTACAATGACAGTGTTTATGTTCCTGCCGGAACTTATTTTCTCACAACAACCGATGCAAACGGCTGCACAGCGAGCACGTCTGTAACAATTGCATTAGATACTTCCGTAACAAAACCTTCAGCAAATGACACAACTGTGTGCGCAGGAACTTCAGCAACATTATTTGCAACAGGTACCGGGCAGATTGAATGGTATTCTTCTGCAACTTCCACTATTCCTATTTATACAGGAAATCCGTTTACAACCCCATCCATCAATACTCAAACTACTTATTATGTTGCAACTTCCAATTCTACCGGCTGCCATAGTTTGCGTGATTCAGTAACAGTATTTATCAATACGACAGGACCTTCTGTAACTTCAGGAAGCAACAGCCCGATATGCGCAGGCGATACGCTTGCATTAACAGCAAGTGCGGCAAGCGCATTAAATTACAATTGGTCCGGTCCCAATGGATTTTCATCTTCATTACAAAACTCTTTCATATTTCCTGCCGACACATTAAATTCGGGAATGTATGTTGTTTCAGCAGTTTCAAATGGTTGTTTCGGTTCTCCTTCTTATGTAACTATTATTGTCTATCCTTTACCCGTGCTTTCTCTTGGACCCGATACAATATTATGCAGCAATCAGGTTCCATTACTGCTGCAACCTTCAGGAAATTATTATTCTTATCTGTGGAGCAATAACACGACAAATAATTCTATTCTGGTCTCTGCAAGCGGAGTATATTCTCTTTTGGTATCTGATGCAAATGGATGCCGTATTGCGGATTCAATAAAGGTTGGTGTGATTGATTGCGACCCAAAACCTGTTAATGTATTTTCTCCGAATGGAGATGGCGTGAATGACCGGTTCACTTTTGCAGGCAGAGGTTTTGAGAAAATACATTGTGAAATTTTTGATCGTTACGGAAGAATGATTTATTCATGGGATACTCCAGACGGAAGTTGGGACGGAACAGATAAGAATACAAAACGACCTGTGTCTGATGGCACATATTACTATGTAGCCAACGTTATTGCAAATGATGGAAATAAAATTGTGTTAACAGGTTTTGTAGAGTTGATTAGATAATGAGTGAAAGTATACGCTCCGCAGTAAAACACTTCCCCCAACTTTCTTACCTTAGCAAAAAATCACCGCATGAAAAAGAAATTACTGTTTGGTATTATTATCACATCTCATATCTCGCATCTCACTTCCGCATTTTCCCAATCCATCAAAACCGATTACGGAGTGTATCGCCACCACCGCCTCCGCCTTTGCCCGCTGCGGGCGGCACTTTAACCGACCCCACGTTCGGCACCGCTCTTTTGCGCGTAACCGATGCCAATGACGGAGCGCAGAATTATCATTCCTATTCCTACTGACCCTGCCTGAATAAAAACTCTTCCTTATTATATGTTTCGAGCGCGGGGGGCACTCCAACGCTCTATGATTTTGACACTGCCGCGGTTTCCATTGCAAACAAGCGCGCCCTATTTCAAAGCAACCCGCCCAGCAGCTGGGTGCCTTCTTCGGGTGCCCGATAATTTAATATGAGTTCGGCTAATCCCCATTTTTGCTCTCCATTCTATTCCCCGACCTGAAGGTTGGGGCAATGGAGTGCAAACAATAGCCCCGACTTTTAAGTCGGGGGTAAAAGCACACTATGCGAATCCGGGCTTCAGCCCGAATTTGTTCCGAACCCATGTTAATTTATTCCGCCAAAGAAAAAGCCCGCACAAGTTTTTTTGTACGGGCTTTTTTGTTTGAAAGCAGTTTGCCTGCCTGCCGCAGGCAGGATTCAACTGGCTGCCGCTGCCAAACTCGGCTTGAGGTTTGGAACCTGCGCTTTCAGAAAACGGATTTGCTCGCGCAGCGATGCGTTGTCTTTGCGAAGATTGGCGTTGTCTTCTTTCGTATTGGCGAGTTCTTCGCGCAGGTTCGAAATGGTTGTCTTCAGTTCGGTGCTGCGCTCTTCCATCTGGTTCTTTTTTCCCGCCACGCTGTCGAACCGCTTGCGCAGATACTCGTTTTCTTTTTTCAGTTCTTCATTGTCTTTCCGCAGGTCCTTCATGGTGGTGAGTTTTTGCCATCCCGGACGCTGGTACAAATCGAGTAGTTTGGTTCTTCCCATAAAAAATTATTAATCGTTGGTAATTAGTTTTTGTGTGAGCAATTTTTTTGACGAACAAATATAATGAAAGAAATAACTTATGCAAAAAAAATATTTTAAGAAAATGTTCGCAACTATTTGCCGAGTATTTTCATTTCCACCCTGCGGTTCAACTGCCTGCCTGCATCGGTATCGTTCGAAGCAACGGGCTGGCTCATGCCGTAGCCCTTGGCAGCAAGGCGCGTTTTGCTGATTCCTTTTTTCACCAGGTAATCCATCACTGCCGATGCCCTGCTCTGAGAGAGTTTCTGGTTTTGTTTTTCATTTCCCTTGTTGTCTGTATGCCCGGAAATTTCCACGTGTATCTCCGGTTTGTCTTTCAGCAGTTTCACAATCTTGTCGAGTTCCACATTTGATTCCTTGCGTATATTGGATTTATTGAAATCAAAAAATAAATTGTTCAATATGATTTTGCTTCCCGCCACCACCGGCTGAAGCACAACGGTTTTTTCAACGGATGAATACACCTGCTCTTTCGGCAAGTTCACATTCTCTGTTTGAAATAAAAATCCTTCGGCTTCAAAAGAAAGATTGTAATTGTTTCCGCGCTGAAGCACAAAAGAAAATTTTCCGGCATTGTCGCTGGCATATTCCCCGATTGATTTTCCGGTGGTGTTATCCGCCACATTTATTTTCGCGCTCTTCACAATTTTTTTCTGAATGTCAATCACCGTTCCTGAAACGCCCACGGTTCCCAACTGCTGCTTTTCCATTTTCACATCTTTCAGAATAAAAACCATTTCGGTTTCCAGGTATTCTTTGCCGGGGTCAAGGCGGTAGGTGTTGGTTATGGTATGATATCCTTCCGCTTCGTAAGCAAACGTATACGTTCTTCCGTGCGGAAGTATGAGCAGGTATTTTCCGGTCTTTGCATTGGGCGCGTAATTTCCCACCGCATCTCCGTTGCTGGTATTCGTTACGGTGATGTTCACTCCTTCGGGAGTTTTTCCGAAATCATCCACCACCGAGCCGCGCAGCACCGTGAGTTTTGATTCTTCTTTTTCCGGGAAGGTGAGCATGTAAATATCTTTGTCGCCATAACTATCCTGCGAGAAGGAAGAATAATAGGCGCGCTTGTTGTCAACGGTGGGAACAAAAAAAACATCGTCACCGGTTGTATTCACAGGATAACCGATGTTCACCGGTTCCGTCCATCCGCCTTTGCCTGTATCCACCGGGTGGCTGTAAAAAATATCGAAGCCGCCCATTGTTTTATGTCCTGTGGAAGCAAAGTAAAGTGTTTTTCCATCGGGATGAAGAAAGCAGGCATCCTCATCGTAAGGCGTGTTAATGGCGGGACCCAGATTTATTGCCGAACTCCATTCGCCCGAGGGAAGTTTTTTGCATCGGTAAATATCTCTTCCGCCATAGCCGCCCGGGCGGTTGCTCACAAAGTAAAGCGTGTTTCCATCGGCAGAAAGCGTTGCGTGCGATTCCCAATACGGGCTGTTCACATCGCCTCCCACTTTTTCGGGCGTTGTCCAGAAATCGCCTTCCAGATGCGTGATGTAAATGCTTCCTTCTTCATCATCGTCTTTGTAAATGAAAACAATTTGTCCGTCTGCTGAAATTCCAATGGTGGCTTCGTGCCCGGCTGTGTTGATGGGTGTTCCGATATTTTTTGCGGGCATCCATCCGGAATCTTCGGTATTATAGGAAATATAAATGTCTTCAAAATATCTTCCGTCCACATCCGCCACTTTATCGGAATCATTGCGCGGTCTGCGTGAAGTGAAAAGCATCATGGATTCATCGGCAGAAATTACGGGCGAATACTCCGGATATTTTGTGTTGATGTTCTGCCCGAGATTTTTCAGAATAAGATTTACGGGATTTGCCGTTAACTCTTTTGCGTTGTTGCAAATTTCGATTCGGTGATTCAGGTCGGCAATCGCTTTCGTGTCTTTCTCCGAAATATACGTTTTGAATTTAGTGTAGGTTTCAATGGCTTCATCGAAACGGTAACTGCGGTGATAGGCATCGGCAAGATAACGGTAAGCAATCACAGGCGCTTTTGTTTCGTTGAATGAACCGGGGCTTGCCTGCACCGAAGTTTTTGCAACCGCGCGTTCCAGATAATTCACCGCCATGCTTGCTTCGGTGGAAGATTGAAGATAGCAAACGCCCACTTTATAATTCCAGTTGGCATTGTTCTGATTTTGTTCCACCAGTTGCAAATAAAGTTCGAGCGCTTTGGGATAATTTTCATCCTGAAAAAATTTTTCCGCATTGCCGAACAGGGCATGGTAGTCGGGCTTTTTCACTTTCGGGTCTGCGACTTCCTGTGAAAAAGATGCTGTGGTTATGTTCAGCAAGACAGCAATAAGGAAAATTTTTTTCATCTTTCTGTTTTATATTGTTTGGCTTGCGTCAAACTTTTCAAGGTAATCAGCCGCTCTTCTGAGAAAACTTCCGCCCAGCATTCCGTCCACCACGCGGTGGTCGTACGAAAGCGAGAGGAACATCATGCTGCGGATTACAATTGAATCTCCGAATTCAGTTTCCATCACCACCGGTTTTTTCTTGATGACTCCTGTTGCGAGAATGGCTGCCTGCGGCTGGTTGATAATGGGAGCGCCCATCACATTTCCGAAAACGCCCACGTTGGTAAGCGTGAATGTTCCGCCTTGCACTTCATCGGGCAAAAGTTTATTTGCGCGTGCGCGTGCGGCTAAATCATTTACGGTTTTTGTGAGACCGAATAAATTATAGCGGTCGGCATTTTTTATTACCGGCACAATTAAATTTCCCGAAGGAAGCGCGGCTGCCATTCCGATATTTATATTCTTCCGCACAATTATTTTTGTTCCGTCCACCGAAACATTCACCATCGGAAAATCCTTGATGGCATTCACCACTGCTTCGATGAACACCGGAGTGAATGTGATTTTTTCTCCTTCGCGTTTTTCAAAACTTGCTTTTATCTTATCTCTCCACTTCACAAGGTTAGTTACATCGGCTTCCACATAGGATGTTACGTGTGGCGACACGCGCTTGCTCATCACCATGTGCTCGGCAATGAGTTTGCGCATGCGGTCCATCTCAATAATTTCATCGTTGGGAGAAACAAAAACTTGTGGCGCGGAAATTTCGTGAAGAGGAGTTGAAACTTTTTTCACGCCATCTTTTTTTCTTCTGGGAACATAATCGAGAATATCATGCTTGGTAACTCGTCCGTCTTTTCCCGTTCCTGAAATAGTTTCCAGTTCGGCAATGGAAATTCCTTCCTGCCTGGCAATATTTTTTACCAGCGGAGAATAAAACCTGCCTGCCGGCAAGGCAGGTTTTCCGGAAGAAGAAACTCGTTCAGCCGAAGCGCTTTCAGGAACTGGTGCAGCAACAGGCTCTCCGTTCTTTGAAGGAGTTTGAATTTGCGGTTTGGAAACAGAAGGAGTTTCTTTCGGCTTGACAGATATTGTTTCAGCAGCAGCGGTAGAAATAATTGCAATGGGTTTTCCCACCTGCACTACTTCTCCTTCTTTGAAAAGTTTTTTTGAGAGAGTGCCTTCGGCAGTGGAGGGAATTTCGGAATCAACTTTATCGGTGGCAATTTCGAGAACGGGCTCATCGAGCGCAATTTTGTCGCCTTCGTTTTTCAGCCATTTGATAATAGTGGCTTCGTGAACGCTCTCGCCCATTTTTGGCATTATCAGTTCAACTTCTGCCATCTTTCATTTTTTATGCGGGTGAAGATAGAAAAAAATTAAAACAGCAATCGTGTGGCAATTAAAAGCAAAAAAACCAGATTTACTCTTCCCACAAATTTTTTTTAATAATTACTCTTCTGAATTAAAATGTTTTATTATTTTTGCATCCATAAACCAATAAACAAAAAAACAACTACTATGAAAAAGACATTACTGGTTCTCCTCGCTGTGGGAGCATTTGCTCTTACTTCCTGCAAGAAAAATTACACATGTTCTTGCACTACGAAAGACACAAGCAACTCCAGCGACCCTGGCATCACAGTTACTGCTACAGCAAAACTCAAAAAGAAAGATGCTAAAACATGGTGCGAAAACGGCACATCAACAGTTGGAACAATTCAAACAACTTGCACTTTGCAATAAGTTGAATTTTCTGAAAAGAAAAAGGTTGCCCCTGAAAGGCAACCTTTTTTATTTTTAGAAGAGGAAAAAAATTATGGTGAAAAAAATAATTTCTTTTTTACTGCGGCTAATCATTGGCGGAACTTTTATTGCTTCTGCTTATGCCAAATTATATCCGGTAGAAATTTTTGAAATGAAATTTGTGGAAACAAATCTCATTGGCTGGAATGTGGCTCCTTTTATTGCCCGGTTTTTTATTGCCATTGAATTTATGCTCGGAGCGTTTTTAATTCTCAATATCAGTTTTAAGTTTGCAATCAAAAGCAGTATCGCCATTCTTTTATTTTTTTCATTCTACTTATTATATGTAATTATTTTTCAGCCGCAGGAAGAAGATTGCGGCTGTTTTGGAATTTATTTGAAAATGTCTCCGCAGATTTCTCTTCTTAAAAATGTTGTATTGCTTGCAATGAGTTTTCTATTGCTGCGGTTTAACAAAACAAACGCTCACTGGAAATTTCTGCAATGGGTTCGGCTTGCAATTATTGTTTCTTCGCTGGCGCTTCCTTTCATCTTGAATCCTGTGTTTGCCGAAATGCCGCCCAATGCATTCAATGCGGATTTAGTGGGAAAGAAATTAGATACCTCTGCATTAAAAGATTTCACCGATGCGCAAGGAAATAAAATAGATATTCAATCAGGAAAAAAAATAATTTGCTTCTTCAGCATGCAATGCAGGTTTTGCAAACTCACTGCAAAAAAAATCGGCATCATTCAGAAAAAACTTTCCAATGAAGAGTTGCCGATTTATTTTGTTTTCTGGGGAGAAGAAAAAAACTTATCTCCATTCATGAAAGAAGCAAAAACGGAAAATGTTCCCAGTCAAATTGCCTCTACAGAAATTTTTTTTAAACTCAGCGGAAGCGACCTGCCCTCTGTTTATTTTTTAGAAGACGGTGTGGTGAAAAAGAAATTGGGGTTTCTGACTTTTACTCAGGAAGAAGTGGAGCAGTTTTTAAATTTGTGAGCCCCACTGTGAAATTGTCAAACGGAACCGCCGATTTTTTAAATTTAACAGTTGAGCAACGATGGCAAATATACGAAGGTTTAAAGAGGTTTCGCCCCCTGAAAGATTTGATTGAACCATTAGAGGAGAAACGGCAACAAATGCTTCGTGAGCAAAACGGTTGCACCACGGAGGGAGATAAAAAGGCATCTGCCCTTTAGTGTTTCCGAGGGGATTTCTTCTTTAGGGTTGGTTTCATTGCCTTCGGTTTCACAGGTTTCCTCTGCATTTTCTCCACCTCTTCCCTGAGCGCAGAAATCCTCCTGTGAATATTTCTCATCGGAGTTTCTTTCAGATATTCTACCAACTTCTCATCACCCAATTTTCTTGCGAGGTCAATTGCTTCCTGCCGAAGTTTAGCGATGGGACTTTTTTCTTTTTCTTCAGCGGGAGAATTTTTTTCTTCTTCCCTCTCAAATTTTCTTTCAGCAAGAATTTCTTTAAACTCCTCCACTTCCATAGTATAAGTTCCCATCCATTTCCCATTGGATTCGTGTCTGCTGAAAACAATTTCCCAAATCCAATCGCCTTTCAGTTTTGTTACAGCGACTTTTGTAATTTCAATTCGCTCTGCTCCGTTGGAAAAACTATCGCCCTTTTCATAGGGAATTGCATCAATAATCTGGTGTTCGCCTCCGAATTTTTTCTGAAACTCCTTTCGCATTTCAAAAGCCGTATCGTAATCAACAGGGTTGGTGAGAACTGAAATTTCTTTCCAATCATTGATGCTTACCACAACTGATTTTTTTTCCTCGCCTTCCTCTTTTTTTATCCGCTCAACAACTTTATATCTCTCCTCAATGCTTTTCAAATCCTCCTCCGTAATTTCTCTTCGCCCCTCTATTAATTCTGCCGCCCACGCAGAAACTGCATGACTTTGGGAAACGGAAAAAATTTCTTCCAATTTCTTTTTGATTTCAGGAGTTAATTTTTCATCCGATTTAATTTTGTAAAGTGCTCCATGAAATCCTTCCATCAAATCGTCAAAGAATTTTTTCCACTTTGCTAAATCAGACAAATGATTTTCTGCGTCAATATTTTTTACTTCCTCGCCTGCCTGAAGCAATAAATTTTTTGCGGCTTCCGAATGCCGTTTCAATCCTTCTTCAATGGAGCGCGAATAACCCAGATGCTCGTCATAATGAATGTAGAGTTGCTTGCCAAGGGCTTCGTGAATATTGGCAAGGGTTCCCACCGTTCCCCAGTTGGCGTTTTTATCGTTGGCATAATAGTCAATCACCTTTTCCAAATCGGCAATCATCTTTTTGATTTCCTGTTTGGGATTTCCTTTCACACTCCTGACTAACTTCTCTTTTTCCCATTTGTGTGTCGCCTCATCCAAAGTCATCAGCAAACCGAGCATATCATTTTGAAAATGGTCAGCGTGTTTGGCTAAATCCTTTGATGCTTTTTCAGCAATGGAAAAAATTTCGTTGAATTCTTCATCGGTAAATTTTCTTCCGATGTTGTCTTCGTGCAACTCCTTCAGAGTTGAAAATTCGTCTGAATAATCGGTAGTGTTTTTCATTGGTATTATTTTTTATTTCGGGACAACAGTAACGCTCATTTCCGACATGTCCAAATCAAAGATTTTCATTGGGAAAATGTTCCTGTTCTTCCACTTCTGAAATTTTATTTCCCTCTTCAAAAATTTCCATCTCCCCTCCCTGATTGAACCTTCCGAACTGAACCGCTCTGCCGGGTTCGGGAATTTCAATCACCACATCCACATCGTGCTGAAATTCATTTCTCCCTCTGAATTGTCCTTGTTTTGTTGTTTGAAAAATGAAGATGAACGATTTGCCCGGGTATTTTTTTCTCAACTCGTCCAAATCCTTCGGAGACAAACCAAGTTTATTCACGCTGTCAAGAAAAATGAAATCATACTTTGACAAATCATCGGGAAGAAAATCGCTCACGAATAAATTCGGATGAGCGACTTCTTTGTCCTGTAATTTTTTGTGAAGCGTGGCATCCAGTTTTTCTTCCTTCGCCACATAAAGCGTGTCTCCGTGATGGCGGGCGAGATAACCTGCAAAATCAATAGCGAGATAGGACTTTCCCGTTTTCGGTCTACCGAAAATCATCACTGAAAAATTTCTGCTCGGGTCGCCAATCAAATCCCTCCACTTTTTTGAAAAGCCCAGAGAATCAAATTTCATCTCTGAAAAATCAACGCTGCTCATCAAATGATTCTGTGGTGCAGTTGCTTCTTTCTTTTCCTCCGGTTCAGGAATCCCTTTTAGTGAAACCGATTTAACAGATTTCTTCTTGGGAATTTTTTTCTTTGTTTTTGTAACAATGGTTTTTAATCGCTTGGAAGTTTCTTTTTTTAATTCAAGAACAACTACTTTCCTTTTCATTCCGTTGTAAATTCTCACCAGCGATTTTTGGATGTATACGATTTCTTCAGCGTGAGTCGCTGTTTTGCGGATTTGCTTTTTGCGGATGGCATCCTGTAAATCTTCAATGTAATTTTTCAATTCTCTTTTAGAAATTATTTTGCCTGTCATATTTAAAAACCGCAAAATAAATTTCAACTCCAAACTCAAACTGTCCGTTCCTTCCAATGATTCCGATGGTTTGAAAGTTCCATCAAGCAGGGCGTTTCGCTCCGTAATTCCTGATAAATCTTTTTTATTGTTCTTGATAAACTCGCCCAATTTTTCAAAAGCAAGGTCAACGACTTTTTTAAATTCATTGTCCTTCTCAAGAGTCGCCCAATCATTCCCCTGATCTGTTTTTGTCATCAGCACAAGATGGGTTTTTTTTAATGCTTCGGGCAGATTCTCAAAGCCAATCCGCTTGACTTCAGAGAAATAATTTTTCTTCGTGATTTTCATTTTCTGATTTTTAATTTTTTGAGTTGCTTTTCCAAATCCTTCAGCATCGTTTTATCGTTCTCGTAAAATCCTCCGTCCTTTTCATCGTAGTTAAACACCATCATTTCCGTTTTCACTTTGTCGGTGAGTTTTGTTACCGCCACTTTTTTTGTGATGGAGTGAGCATTCCATTTGTATTTCTTGGCGTATTTTTTCAGAATGTCATTCGGATAACTGCTCAGTAAAAACTTTCCTTTGATTTTTGTCAGCGTATTCAGCAAACGGATATAATCTCCCTCCGTGTAACCCTTGTAGTGTCCCTGATGGGTGTTGATGTAGGGCGGGTCGCAGTAGAAAAATGCTTTGTTGTAATCGCGGAGTTTGATTACACGAATTGCATCGTTACATTCAATCTGAACTTTCTTCAATCGGTCAGCATACATTTTTGAAAAGTCATCCCGCTTTCTTGCAACGGAGTCCTCCTTTGAATCATCCTTGCCGAAACTCCACGAAGTGAGAAGACCAGCGAATCCCTGATTGGCGAGAACCCAAAACGCCCAAGCGCGTTTTACATCGGAGAACATTTCGGGATTTTCATAAATCACTCTCGCTTTTTTCCAAAGTTGCCGGCTGTGAAGCGTTCCTTTGATTTCTTTTTCTAATTCTTTGAATTGTGTCTGCACCACTTTGAAAAAAATTACCACTTCTCCGTTCGTATCATTGATGACTTCAATCTCGCTTGGCGGTTTCGCAAAGAACAACGCTCCTCCTCCGAAAAACGGCTCGCAGTATAAATCGTGAGCGGGAATCAGAGTGAGCAACCGCTTCACCAATGTTTGTTTTCCTCCGTAATATGTAATCGGTGTTTTCATTATGCCGCTTTCCTGAGTGGAGTTTTATTTTCCAATGCCTCGTCAATATTTTTTCTTGCGATGTTGCAGTATGATTTTTTTCCGTCAATGCCGATGAAATTTCTTCCGAGTTCAATTGCGCGAACGCCTGTCGTTCCTGTTCCGCAGAACGGGTCAAGCACAATTCCTCCTCTGGGACAACCCGCAAGAATTGGTTTTGTAATCAGTTCCGTGTTGAAAGTGGCGTAATGTTTTTGCGGATTCGGTTTGTTTGATATTACCCAGAAGTCAGTTACATCTCCGGGATTTTTTCCGAGCGGATTGAGTTTTATTTTTGTCTGTTTGCTTCCGTTCTTTGCTCCTTTCCCGAACGGTCCCTTTTTATTTTTTACATCTCCACCATAAGCGGTCATCATATATCTCACTCTCTCAAACGATGCTGTTTTGTAGGGGTCGCGCACAGTATCTAAATCAAAAAAGTAATCGGGATTTTTCACGAAGAAAAAAATATGCTCGTGCTTTTTTGAGAATCTGTCCGTTACCGCTTCGGGAAGAGAATTGGGTTTCGCCCAGATGATATCATTCCGTAAAACCCATCCCCGCTCAATGCATCCGATTCCGAAGCGATGCGGAATCAGCGAGAGACATTTGTTCGGAAGATTATTTCTCTTGTCATTGTTCGGTGTCTTCGGAGCGGCAACAAATGTGTTTAAGTTTTTATGTTCAGGTTTCACGCCCGCACCGTTTCCGCTTCCGAAATAACTGTCGCCCAGATTCACCCACACCGTTCCGCTTGGCTTCAGCACACGCTGAATCTCATCCATCAGTTCAAACATTTTGTTCAGATATTCCCGAAAAGTTTTTTCCAATCCCCATTGCGCTTTG
>JACQAL010000043.1 GCA_016195025.1 Bacteroidota bacterium
AATGCCCCACTTCGGAAAATATTTTACGAGCATGGTATGCGTGCTTCCGAAAATTGCGCGTGCGGAAATAATATGGTCTCCTGTTTTCAGAAATGCCATGAAACTTGCGAACACAGCAGCCATTCCCGTTGCGGTGGCGTAGGCGGCTTCCGTTCCTTCGAGCAGCGCCATTTTATCTTCCAACTCTTTTACGCCCGGATTTGAAAAGCGGCTGTAAATATTTCCTGCTTTTTCTTCGGCAAACACCGCGCGCATTTCTTCTCCTGAATCAAAGGTGAAACCGGAGGTGAGAAACAGAGGAGAAGAATTTTCTTTCTCCTGCGTTTGCTTCACGCGCGTGCGGACGGCTATGGTTTCAAATCTTTTTTTCATTCACTGAAACTTTATATTCAACCTTTGCTCCTGCCATCCGCAATGTTTTTGCCACCGAACAATATTTCTCTATCGAAAGTTCAACGGCTCGCTTTGCTTTTTCGGATTCAATTTTTCCTGAAAAAATAAAGTGCGCTTTCACAGTTGTAAAAACGGCTGCACCTTTCACGTGCTCCCTTTCGCCTTCTACTTCCACTTCAAACGATTTTATTTCCTGTTTTTGTTTTTTCAGAATAGAAACCACATCAATCGCGCTGCAGGCAGCCATTGACATCAGCAAGGTTTGCATCGGTCGAACGCCCTTGTTATGCCCGCCAATTTTTTCTGCTGCATCATAGTGAACAGTTCGTCCATCTTCATTCCTGCCTTCAAAATGAAAAGCATCGTCAATCCGTTTGAGAGAAACTTTCATAGCGGAGCCAAAGGTAATTAAAGAATTATATTTGCGCGGTGCGGATAACGAGTTTTTAAGAATGCTGAAAAAGTTTACATATAACCAGCGTTTCCTATTAGAATCAGGAGAGGAATTACCTTCGCTTGAAATTGCTTTTCATACTTACGGTGAACTGAACAAGAAAAAAAACAATGCGATTTGGATTTGCCATGCGCTCACCGCAAATTCCGATTGCGCGGACTGGTGGAGCGGTTTGGTTGGAGAAGGGAAAATTTTTGACACAAAAAAATATTTTATTGTCTGCGCGAATATTCCCGGCTCGTGCTATGGAAGTTCCGGACCGCAAAGTATAAATCCAAAGACAGGCAGAAAATATTATTCGGAGTTTCCGCAAGTAACAATTCGCGACATGGTGAACGCGCATATTCTCCTGCGAAAACATTTGGGCATAGAAAAAATATTTATTGGCGCGGGCGGAAGCATGGGTGCTTACCAGATTTTGGAATGGTCGGTAATGGAGCCGAAAATTTTTGAGCGGATGATTCTGATGAATACTTCTGCAAGAGAATCTGCCTGGGGAATTGCCATTCACTCTGCACAGCGGCTTGCAATTGAAGCCGATTCCACCTGGAAAAAAGAAGCGGATGAAGCGGGCGCAAAAGGATTGAAAGCCGCGCGCGCAATCGGAATGCTCACGTACCGCAATTACCAAACTTTTGCCGCGCAGCAAACCGATGAAGACAATGAGATGCTGGACAGCTTCAAAGCATCTTCCTATATAAATCACCAGGGAGAAAAATTAGTGAATCGTTTTAATGCGCAGTCATATTGGATTTTGACAAAAGCAATGGACTCGCACAATCTTGCCCGCAGAAGAGGGAAAATGGAAAGTGTTCTGAAAAAAATAAAATCAAAAACGCTTCTACTTGGAATGAGCAGCGATATTCTTTGCCCGAACGCGGAACAAAAATTTCTTGCAAAACATTTGCAGAATGCCTCTTTGAAAATTGTGGACTCTTCTTACGGACACGATGGGTTTTTAATTGAGTGGGAGAAGTTGACGAAAATTATTTCAAGATGGCTTCGTTAATTTAATTGCATCTCCAGAATTTCTCCTTCAACTATTAATTTACCTGCAGTGGATTTTTTTATATGGTCGACCGAAACCCCGGGAGCTCGTTCAATAAGTTTAAATCCTCCTTCAGGAACAATATCATACACGCCAAGTTCGGTTACAATTTTTTTTATGCAGCGAACTCCGGTAATCGGCAGCGTGCATTTCGGAAGAAGTTTTGATTCGCCCGCTTTGTTCACCTGCTGCATGGCGACAATAATATTTTTTGCGCTCGCCACCAAATCCATTGCGCCACCCATTCCTTTAACCATCTTGCCGGGAATTTTCCAGTTGGCAATGTCTCCGTTCTCGCTTACTTCCATCGCGCCTAAAATTGTCAAGTCAACTTTCTGCGCGCGTATCATTCCAAAACTCAAAGCGGAATCAAAAATGGAAGCGCCTTTCAAAAGCGTAACCGTTTGCTTTCCTGCATTAATTAAATCCGAATCTTCTTCGCCTTCATAGGGAAAAGGACCCATTCCCAAAATTCCGTTTTCGGATTGAAGAACAATGTCAACTCCTTTTGGAACATAGTTGGCGCACAATGTCGGAATTCCGATTCCTAAATTTACATAGTAGCCGTCTTTAATTTCTTTCGCGATTCGTTTTGCGATGCCGTCTTTATCTAACATTTTTTATTTCGTATTTTTCGTACAGTTTCGTTTTTCGAAGATTTATTTTTTTCTTACGGTTCGTTGTTCAATTCGTTTCTGATAATTACTGCCTTGGAAAATTCTATGAACATAAATTCCCGGCACGTGAATGGAGTCAGGATTTAATTCTCCCGGCTGAACTAATTCTTCCACTTCGGCAATCGTAATTTTTCCGCTCATCGCTACAAGCGGAGAAAAATTCCGTGTGGTTAATCTGAAAACTAAATTTCCTATCGTATCGCCCTTCCATGCTTTCACTATGGCGAAGTCGGGCTCGAAAGCGTATTCCATTAAATAATCTTTTTCTGTTCCGTTGAATTTGAATCTCCGCACTTCTTTTCCAGCCGCGACTTCTGTTCCCACTCCCGCAGGAGTATAAATCACCGGCATTCCATAACCGCCAGCCATTAATCGTGTTGCTAACGTTCCCTGCGGAATCAAATCCACTTCCAGTTCTCCGCTGAGCATTTGCCGCTCGAACTCCGCATTTTCTCCTACGTAAGACGAAACCATTTTTTTAATTTGCTTTTTGTGAAGCAGCAAACCCAAACCGAAATCATCCACGCCCGCATTGTTGGAAATGCACGTGAGCCCTTTCACATTTTTTTTCACCAGCGCTGAAATGCAGTTCTCCGGAATTCCGCACAAGCCGAAACCACCGAGGGCAATGGTCATTCCGTCCTGTACATCTTTTACTGCTTCGTCAGCGTTTTTTACTGTCTTGTTCATATTTGAAATTTTTTCTGGTAACGAAATAACGAATTTTGTTACGAATATTACAAATCATTTCTTACTGCCAACTGCCGCTGCTACTGCCGCTCAGAAATTCTCATCTTCAGTTTTATCCCCTTCTTGTCCGCCTCCTTGTTCCATTTCTTTATTATACTTATCGCAATCCATTTCCACATTTATTTTTCCTGCGGGCTTTTCAAAATCTCCCTGGTACAAATTTATTTTTTTATCGGCATATACTTTCTGCATATAATAAGCAAAAATCGGAAGCGCCATGGAAGCGCCTTGTCCTTCTGTCATGTTGGAAAAATGAATGCCGCGGTCTTCTCCGCCCACCCATGTTCCGGTTACAAGGTCAGGAGTAATTCCCATGAACCAACCGTCAGAATGATTTTGCGTGGTGCCGGTTTTTCCTGCGAGCGGATTCATCAATTTATATTTGTAGCGAAGGCGGCTTCCGGTTCCGTTCTGCACAACGCCTTGCAGCATGGAGAGCGACACGTATGCTTTTTCTTCGTTCATCACTTCTTCGGTTTTCGGGCGGAAGTCAGCAAGCACTCTTCCGTTTTTATCTTCAATGCGCGTGACAAAAATAGGTTCAACTCGTGTTCCTTTATTTGCAAACGTGCTCATGGCACCCGTCATTTCAAAAACAGAAATATCTGCCGTGCCGAGGCAAAGCGAAGGAACGGGTTCGAGCGGAGCAGTGATTCCTAATCGTTGTGCGAACTGCACCACCGGCTCGGGACCGAATTGTTTCATGATGTAAGCAGTAACCCAGTTGATGGAAAGCGCCAACGCGAATTTCATGGTCACCATTTTTCCGTTGTATTCTTCTTCCCCGGAATTTTGCGGAGTCCATGGCGGCTGATTCGGAAGTTCAAATGTTACGGGCACATTCGGAATTTTCTGGCAAGGCGACCATCCTTCCATGATCGCGAGCGCATACACAAACGGTTTGAATGTTGAACCGACTTGCCGCGTTGCCCTGCGGTTCACATGATCATATTTGAAATGTTTGTAATTGATTCCACCTACCCATGCTTTGATGTAGCCCGTGTGCGGATCCATGCTCATCAATCCCGCCTGCAGAAAATGTTTGTAGTAGCGAATCGAATCCCATGGAGTCATCGTGGTATCAAATTCTCCGTTCCAGGAAAAAACCCGCATGGATGCAGGCATATTAAAATCTTTTTTGATTTCTTCTTCACTCATGCCTGCGGTTTTCAGGTTGTGGTAACGGTCGGAGCGATGCATAGCTGAAACCATCAGCCCGTTTATTTCTTCATTCGTCAGGCGGAAATCAAACGGAGGATTTTTTTTCTTCTGGCACTCTTTGAAAAAACTTTTCTGAATTTCTTTCATGTGTTCTTCCATAGCACGCTCGGCATATTGCTGCATGCGCGAATCAATCGTAGTGTAAATTTTTAATCCATCACGATACACATCGTATTTTGTTCCATCGGGTTTCGGATTTTCGTCAATCCATTTCCGCATGAAATCATCGCGCAGGTATTCGCGGAAGTAAGGAGCGATGCCAAGGTTGTGGTCTTCGGGCTGGAAATTTAATCCGAGCGGAAGTTTTTTCAGCGAATCAAATTTTTGTTCGGATAAATATCCATACTTCACCATTTGCGCCATCACCACATTTCGCCTTTGCAGCGTTGTGTCGGCTCTTCGCTGCGGGTTGAACAGCGCAGGATTTTTGCACATGCCCACGAGCATGGCGGCTTGTTCTGTCTTCAGTGAATCGGGCGTGGTGTTGAAATAAATTTTCGAAGCGGATTTAATTCCCACAGCAAGATTGATGAAATCAAATTTGTTGATGTACATGGTGAGGATTTCTTCCTTGGTGTATTGCTTTTCCAAACGCGCAGCAATAATCCACTCTTTAATTTTTCTTGCCACAAGTTTTATCTTCGACTGATTTTTTTCCCTGGGGAAAAGCATTTTTGCCAATTGCTGCGAGAGTGTGCTTCCGCCACCGCTGCTTTCTTCTCCGCCAATAACCGTGCGGAACAACACCCGGAACAATCCGCGCAAATCAACTCCCGAATGATCGTAGAAGCGCGCGTCTTCCGTTGCAATTAATCCGTTCACCAAAGAAGGACTGAGGTCTCTGTATTTTACGTTCACGCGATTTTCTGCATAATATTTTCCCAGAATTTTTCCATCGGAAGAAATTATTTCAGTGGCCAGATTTGTTTGCGGATTCAGAAGTTCATTCGTAGAAGGAAGTTTTCCGAACCATTCCATGGAAACCATCCACACCAAAAGAAATATCAAAAGGAAAGGAACAATCACCAGCGCCCAGAAAATGCGCAGGTATTTTTTCAGTTTCTTCTCGGGGAGTTTTTGTTTTTTCTTTTCTGGGTTTGTTTCGCTCATGGAAATAGGTGGATAAAGGTAGAAAATCTACGAAAGGCGAAACAATACGAACAATACGAAACGGAAGAGAAAATATTGTATTCATCTTTCGTATTTTTCGTACAAATTCGTTTTTCGCTGATTTATATTTTCTATCTTTGTTTTCGCTCTCAATGACCACTCCCGACATAAAAATATTTTCAGGAACTGCCAGCCATATTCTTGCGGAGAAAATCGCTTCCGCCTGCGGACAACCTCTCGGAAAAGTTTCATTAAACAAATTCAGCGATGGAGAGTTCGCTCCTTCGTTTGAAGAAACAGTTCGAGGGAATAATGTTTTTCTTGTTCAATCCACTTTTCCTCCGGCAGAAAATCTTTTTGAACTTCTGCTGATGATTGATGCGGCTAAGCGCGCTTCGGCAAAAAATATTGTGGCGGTGATTCCTTATTTTGGTTTTGCGCGGCAGGACAGAAAAGACCAGCCGCGAGTTCCTATTGGCGCAAAACTCATAGCGAATCTTCTTACTGCAGCAGGTGCAACCCGCGTGATGACGATGGATCTGCACGCTGACCAGATTCAAGGATTTTTTGAAATGCCGGTTGACCATCTTTTTGCTTCCACGATTTTTATTCCGTACATAAAAAAATTAAATCTTTCCGACCTTTCTATTGTTTCTCCGGATATTGGCGGCTCGAAGCGCGCAAATGCCTACGCGAAATATCTCGGAGCAGAAATCGCAATCTGTTACAAGCAACGAAAAAAAGCAAACGTGATTGAAAGCATGACTGTGATTGGAGAAGTGGAAGGAAGAAATGTAATTCTGCTGGATGATTTGGTAGATACTGCCGGAACTCTCTGCACCGCTGCTGATATGCTGATGGATAAAGGAGCGAAAAGTGTCCGCGCAATTTGCACGCATCCGGTTCTTTCCGGAAAAGCGTACGAGAAAATTGAAAAATCAAAAATGCTTGAGTTGATTGTGACAGATACAATTCCTCTGCAACAGGAAAGCAAAAAAATAAAAGTGATTTCGGTTGCCGAACTTTTTGCCAGCGTAATTGACAAAGTGCTGAGCCATGAATCCATCAGCGCGCATTTTATAATGTAAAAATTTAGTTCTCGGTTATTAGTTCATGAAACCAAAACCATAAACTAAAAAACCAAAACAAGAAACAACAAACTAAAAACTAAATCATCATGAACTGGAAATTAATCTTCGGCTGCTCATTGTTCGGACTGGCAATGGCAATTTCAACTGCGTTTTTTCTTCCCGGGAAAATTGAAATGATTTTTTGGCTGGCAATTTTTCTGATAGTCGCGTATCTCGTAGCGAAAAGTGCAGCAGGAAAATTTTTTCTTCACGGATTTCTAATCAGTTTAGTAAATTCTGTTTGGGTGGTGAGCGCGCACATTCTTTTCTTCAAAAATTATATGGAACTAAATCCCGAAATGTGGCAGATGCAAGCGCAAATGCCCATGCCCGAACATCCGCGCATGATGATGGCAATAATGGGACCAATCATAGGAGTTGCATTTGGAATTATTCTTGGCTTGTTCTGCTGGGCAGCTTCCAAAATGGTGAAGAAATAACTCCTTAAAAAAGTCAGCAATAATTTTGACTTTCTCAATCTAAATTTTACCTTTACCAACTCTTTTTTCAAAAACAAATTAAATCCAATAAACCAATCATAAATTTTTCCGCTATGAAAAAATTTCAACTCCAACAGTTTATACTGCTTGCCGCAGTATTGTTTACTTCATCTCTCTTTGCCCAGGACTGGGTGAAAATGATGCAAGACCCCACTGTAAATTTCTTCGATGTGCAAAAAGCATTTAACCAGTATTACACAAAAGCAGAGAAGAAAATTGAAAGAGAGAAAAAAGAAAACTACAAAATGCAGGCAACCAACCGCAATGAAGAAGAAGAAATGGAAGTTCCCGGCACTTCTATTTATAAACGCTGGGAATGGTTTCAGCAGCCGCGGGTTTCCTCTACGGGCGAACGCTTTTCTCCCGATGCCGCATGGAGAGCATCGGAACAATATAAAAAAGGATTTCAAACGATGGGAACGAAAGGCGCAGGCAATTGGACAGAAATCGGACCCAAAACTTCTTCCGGCATGTCGGGTGCAGGACGCCTGAATACTCTCCGCATAAATCCAGGCAACGCAAACACATTATATGTTTGCTCGCCTGCCGGTGGATTATGGACTTCTACCAATGGCGGTTCTTCCTGGTCGGTGATGACAGACCAGCTTCCGCAGGTAATCGGCTGCACCGATCTGGCGTTTGACCCTACTAATTCAAACACCATGTATCTGGCAACAGGAGATGGAGAGGCAGGAGATAATTATTCGGTTGGATTATTAAAATCGACCGATGGTGGAGTAACCTGGAATGCAACAGGGCTCTCGTTCAATCCCGCGCAATACCGCCTGCTAAGCAGAGTAATTGTAGACCCAACTAATGGGAATAATATTTATGTAGCAACTTCTGCCGGAATTTATAAAAGCACCAATGCTGCTTCTACTTTTACTCAGGTATTAGCCGGTTCTTTTAAAAGCATGGAACTAAAACCCGGAACGCCCTCTACCATTTATTGCTGCGGAACAGAGTTTTATTATTCCACCAACAGCGGAAGCACATGGACAAAAGCAACCGGATTTCCGGCAGCAGCTTCCCTCAGCCGCCTGACGCTTGCAGTTTCTGCTGCCAGCGCCACTACTGTATATGTCAATTCAGGATTGGCAGCGCCTAATTACGGAGAAGACGGTTTTTACAAATCAACCAACAGCGGAGTAAGTTTTACCAAAGTGAGCACGCCTTCCGGATTCGGAAATCAGGAATGGTATGACTTGCCGGTGGCGGCAAATCCTTCCAATGCAAGCGAAGTGATGATTGGCGGACAAACTATTTTCTACAAATCTACTAACGGAGGAACATCCTGGTCGCAAATTGCAAGCACGACTCACGTAGATTATCACGGTATTACCTATGATGCAACCACTCCCACCACCGTTTATATCTGCAGCGATGGTGGAGTTTATAAATCCACCAATGGCGGAACTTCATGGAGTAACAGTAATAACAATTTAGCTATTGCAGAAATATACGGCTTCGGGCAATCAACTTCTGCTACCAATCCTATTATCACAGGACATCAGGATAACGGAACCAATATCTGGAACGGCACTTCTTTCAATGCAACCATGGGAGGAGACGGGATGCTGGCATTTATCAGTTGGAGTAACAGCAACACCATGTGGGGTTCGCAATACAACGGCTCGCTGAATAAATCCACCAATGGCGGAGGTTCGTGGAGCACCATGTCGGGAATCACCGAAACTTGTCCTTGGGTTACGGAATGGAATGAAGACCCGATAACAGGAGGAACCGCTTATGCGGGCTGTGCAAATGTTTGGAAAGCCAGCGGAACAACTTTCACGAAGTTAACCGGAAACCTTGCCGGCACCAGCACGGTAACAATTACTTCCATTGGTGTTTCTCCTGCGAACAACCAAACAATATGGGCTGCAAAAGGAGGAACATTGTATAAAACCACTAATGGAGGCGGTTCGTGGTCAGCAATTTCTTCGCTGCCATCAGGAACCATTTCCGATATTGTTTGCCACAACACCGATGTGAACAAAGCGTGGGTTTCCTATTCGGGATATTCCAATTCATACAAAGTATACGAAACCACCAATGGCGGAACTTCCTGGACAAATCTTTCCGCTTCGCTTCCCAATGTGCCCATGAATTGCATGGCGTTCGATAAAAATTCAAACGATGGAATTTATGTGGGAACGGATATAGGAGTATTTTATAAAGATGCAACCATGACTGTGTGGCAGCCCTTCTATAATCAATTGCCCAATGTGGTGGTCAGCCAGATTGAAATGTATTATACAGGAAGTAAAATACGCTGTTCCACTTATGGAAGAGGCGTGTGGGAATCTACCTTATATACACCCGGAGCGTATGCGCCTATGGCAAATTTCGGTGCCGATAAATATATAGGATGCCCCAGCATGGGAGTTCAGTTCACTGATTACTCTGCTTATCAACCCACTTCGTGGAGTTGGTCTTTTCCTGGCGGAACCCCTTCTACTTCCACGCAGCAAAATCCCTTTGTAGTTTACAATACTCCGGGAACTTATAATGTTTCGCTTACTGTAACCAACGCCAACGGCTCCGACACAAAAACCGTGAACACTTATATCACCGTAAGCACCAGCCCCTATGCAGCGCCAAGCGCGACCGGAAAAAATTTCTGTGCGCCAAGTACTGTAACGCTGAATGCAACTCCTGCTGCTCCGGGAACTGTTCGCTGGTGGGACCAGCCCGCAGGCGGAAATCTTCTCGGAACAGGAAATACGTATACTACTCCAACGCTTACTACCACCACAACTTATTATGTGGATGAATCTTTCCCTTCAGGAAGTTCTTATAACGTGGGCGAGTTGGATAATACCATTGGCGCGGGCGCTATGTTCACCGCCAATGATATTCGCGGGCTTTACTTTGATGTAACGAAACCGGTAATCATTAACAGCGTTCAGGTGTATTGCAACTCTACAGGAGTGCGCACCATTGAAATCATTGATGCGAACGGAAATCTTGTTACTGATACCACGCTGAATATAAACGCAGCCCCAAGCACGCTTCAAACGGTAACCATTAACCGCACGGTATATCCTGGAACCAGTTATTTTATCAAGTTCCGCGGAACGGTGGATTGTTACCGCAACTCGGCAGGAGCGGTGTATCCTTACACTTCGCCAGATATTAATATTACAAACAGCAACGCGGGATTGCCTGGTTATTATTACTTCTTCTACAACTGGACATACACCGAAATTGTCTGCAACACCGCGCGCACTTCAGTTACAGTTACGGACACTTGTTTGACGGGAATGAATGATTTGTTCGCGAACAATTACATGGATGTTTATCCCAACCCAAGCAACGGAGTATTCAATGTTGCTTTCCATATTGATAATACCGATAACTATGTAATAAAGGTTGCAAACGCTGTCGGGCAAACTGTGTATGAAGAAAAATTAGAAAACTTCAGCGGAACATACTCCAATAAAATTAACCTTGCTTCCATGAGAAAAGGAGTTTACCTGCTGAGCGTTTCAAATTCGAAAAACCAATCCGTGAAAAAGGTGCTTATTTATTAATGTACTTTTCTTGGAGAAATGTAAAAGGGCTTGCGGAAATGCAAGCCCTTTTTATTTTGTTTCAAGTGAAAATTATTTCATGCTTTCTTCCCCATTGGGGTTTACTCACAGATTTTTTATTTTTTTAATTGTGTTTGTGAATGCTTCGCATTTCGCTGCTCTCCACAAAATACATTTCAATCTCTCCTTTGTTCTTGGCGGGGATTTTTCCGCGGTGGGTGAATACTAATCCTTCAAGGTTTTGAAAACCTTGAAGGATTTGGTACGTTGCACCCGAAATATTTATTTTTCCCGGCTCGCCAGAAGATTCCATTCGCGATGCAGTATTCACCGTGTCTCCCCAAATATCATAGGCGAATTTTTTATCGCCAACCACTCCTGCGGTGACGGAACCGCTATGGATTCCTATTCTTAATTGCCATTTATTATTTTGTTCTTTCATCCAAGATTGGATTTCGATTCCCGCTTTTACAATTTCTTCTGCGTGATTTGTGTTTGGAGTTGGCAATCCGCTTGCGCACATGTATGCATCACCAATGGTTTTTATTTTTTCAATATTGTACTTAGAAATAATTTCGTCAAATTTTTTGAAAAGGAAATCTAATTCTGAAACTAACTCTTCCGCAGAAAGTTTTTCGGCAATGGTGGTGAATCCTTTGAAGTCGGTGAACATGACGGTTACGCTTTCATAATATTTCGGAGATGCTTTCCCTTTTGATTTTAATTCTCTTGCTGTTTCAACGGGAAGAATATTCAGCAAAAGTTTTTCTGATTTTTTTCTTTCGCGGAAAATGAAAATGGAAAGTATTAGCACAACTAATAATCCTCCCGCCACAGACCAAATCACAATCTTCTGCCGGTTCAACTGAGCATCTTGTAATTCTTTGTCTTTGTTCAATAAATTTATTTGCTGTTCTTTCTTCTCAGTTTCATATTTGGTTTGCATTTCGGCAATTTGTTTGCTGCTTTCTTCGTTGAGTAAAGAATCTTTTAAGTCGGAATATTTTTTGTGGTATTCATAGGCATTCTTGTAGTCTTTTAATGAATCATAGGTAACCGAAAAACCTTCATAGGCATCTTTCCGGCCTTCCTTAAATCCAATGGAAGAAGTCAGCTTTAAACTTTTTTCATAGGAAGAAAGTGCTTTTGAATATTGTTTTAATTCCCTGCTGCAATTTCCCATATTAACTAAAACCGCAGCAATGCTGTTTTTATCGCCTAACTCTTCCATAATGGCAAGACATTGCGAGTGATATTCCATGGCTTTTGAAAAATTTTTCTGTTCCTTGTAAACATTCCCGATATTGTTCAATGTGGAGGCAATATCTTTTTTGTCTCCAAGTTCTTTTTTTATTTTCAGCGATTGCAAATAATAGTCGAGCGCCTTTTCGTAATCCTTCTTTTTTTTGGAACGGTTGGCAATATCAACATAAACAATTCCGATATTGGTGAGCGATTTTGCATAGCCGCTTTTATCTCCCACTTCTTTTTTCAACGCAAGTGATTTAAAATGGTATTCCAGGGATTTTTGATAATTTTTTTGACGCCAATATATAATTCCAATATTGTTCCATAATGCAGCAATTTCTTTTTTGTCGCCCATTTCTTCCCTGATTTTTAACGCTTCAAAATAATATTCGAGCGTCTTCGTGTAGTTTCCCAAATAGGAATTATCCACGCCAAGATTGTTAAGCGATTTTGCAATGCTTGCTTTGTCTTTTATTTCGCGGCTGATTTTCAGCGCCCGCTCGTGGCATTCCAGCGCTTTGTTTGAATTGCCTTTGTTTTTATGGAGGAGCCCGATAGCATTCAGCCAACTCGCCTCATTTTTTTTATCACCGGTCTTTTGCGCAAGCGCGAGCGCATCATTTCCATATTGCAGCGCTTTATCGGGCGCATTGTTGCATTCTTTGAAAAGAGAAACAAAGATTTTTAATTTAAGGGAATCAACTTCGGTCGAGTTCAAAATTTTTTCAAGCGAATCAATTTTTTTTGACTGGGCGAAAAGCGGGGAAATGAAAAAAAAGCAGCATGAGAAAAGAAAAAATATTTTTTTCATTTAAAGATAAAGTAACTTATTTGCCGGCAGAAAATTTCGTTGAGATATGCCTCAGGTTTCTATAAATTCAATCTGGAGTTTTTTGAGAAGTTTTGAAAACTCTTCGCCCGATTCCTTCATGTCTTCATCCCGCCTGTCGTAATACCATTTTGCTTTTACAGGGTAGCCCTCCTGCGCCATTTTATCTAATTGAAGAAGCACATCCATAATAAATTTGGCAGAAGTGGAATTGAAATAATCAAACTTAAATTCAAAAATTTTCGGAGGAATATTATTTACTTTATCTTTTTCCCAATACAAAACGCTTTGGTATTGCTGCAGCCATTCGAGCAGCGGAATATAAAACTTGCTTGTGTTTTCGGGGCGCGATTCTCCCGAAATCTCAAAGAAGTTTTTCAGCGGGTCGAAAACCACCTTGGGTGAAAAATCGCTGGGCTCTATTACTAATGCGTTCATAGTTTAGTTCAGGGGTATTTTTGCCTGTATAATATAAAAGGAAATTTCCTTTGTTACAGGACGAAATTCATATTCCAGTTTGTTTCCCGATTTGATGGCGATGTCAATAATTCCCAGCCCGGCATTGTCTCTTTCCAGAGGCGATTCCTTTGCCAGCGTGGCGCGGTAATATTCCTGCAATCCTTTTTTATCGAGCGAATTCACGAGTTCAATTTTTTTTATCAGCAAATCAATCTGGTTGTTTGGAATATGATTGCCGGTAATGATGAAATAAAATCCGTTACTGCGGCTTAACATGAAAATGGGAGGCGAATACCTGCCGAGCACTTTTTCAATGTCATTTGCAATCCAATGCTTGGCAATATTGTCGAGGCATTCCACAATAATTCCGTACAGGCGCTTTTGAGTAACAATATCCACATTGGAATTGCTCATGTCCTCCTTCAGATTTTTCAAAAGGGAAGTAGTTACCTGATGGGTAAGTTCGCCCATGAACGACATAATTACATTGCGCTCGTTCATGAACTGATGAATCTCCAACGCTTCAGTTATCTCTTTTGATTTTGACATAAGGGGAGTTTCCGGGGATAAATGAAAACTCAGATTCACAAATTTAGGAAAATATTTTTTCTGCATCGAAAAAATAATTTTGGAGGAAATTGCATACCTTTGCGCTGGTGAAGTACAAAAGAATTCTCCTCAAACTCAGCGGTGAAGCCCTCATGGGCGAAAAACAATTCGGCATCGACCATAACCGCCTTCACCAGTATGCCGAAGAGATAAAACAAGTTGCCGATAAAAAAGTTCAGGTTGCCGTTGTAATCGGTGGCGGAAATATTTTTCGCGGCATACAAGGAAATACCGAAAATGATTTTGACCGCGTGCAGGGCGATTACATGGGAATGCTTGCCACGGTAATAAACAGCATGGCGCTGCAAATGTCTTTGGAAAAAGTCGGTTTGCAAACGCGCCTTCTTTCCGCCATTAAGATGGAACAGATTTGCGAACCGTTTATTCGCAGAAGAGCCGTGCGGCATTTGGAAAAAGGACGAGTGGTGATTTTTGGAGCCGGAACCGGAAATCCTTATTTCACTACCGACACTGCCGCCTCGCTGCGCGCCATAGAAATTGAAGCCGATGTGATTTTAAAAGGCACGCGCGTGGACGGAATTTATTCTGCCGACCCGGAAAAAAATAAAGATGCCATCCGCTTTGATACAATTTCTTTTGATGAAGTTTATAAAAGAAAACTTCAGGTAATGGATATGACGGCATTCACACTCTGCAAGGAAAATAAAATTCCCATTATTGTTTTTGACATGAACAAGCCCGGCAACTTGAAAAAAGTTGTGGTGGGAGAGCAGGTGGGAACGCTGGTGGAATTTTAATTTGCCTCCATTAAACTACATCCGCGCAAATCGCTGTTATCCATTCTTCCCAGCACTTCGAATGAACCATCGCTGTGAATTTTTCCTACATCCTGCGTGGCAATAAAAGAACAGGAATAAATATTTGCCAAATCAATAATGTTGAGCGCACCTGTTTTCCCCGGTGAAAGAATTTGAAACGGGTCATTCACATCACGCGCGAAAACTTTCATCCATGGAGGAGATTTGAAAATTCCATTTCCTGTTGAATATGCTTGAGATAAAAGTTCTGTCATGCCATACTCGGAGTGAATTTTTTTTATTCTGAATTTTTCAGAAAGAATTTTATGAAGTTGTTCGCGCGTGATTTCTTCTCTTCTTCCTTTCATTCCGCCCGTTTCCATTACAATTAAGTTTTCCAAACCCTCAAGCGGAGAAGACCCGCCTGCGGAACGGGCAGGAATTTTTTCTGCCAGTTCTAGCAAAGCAAATGAAACTCCGAATAAAATTATTTTTTGTTTTTTCTTCAGCAGGATATTAATTGCCTGCAAAATATTTTCATCTTTCGCAGTATAAAATGCACTGTATTTGTTTCGGCTCCTTTTTATCAAATCCATTGTCATATAAAGCAGCGAAGAATTTTTGTTTGCATAATAAGAAGGAAGAACGGCAAGAACGGCATACTGTTTTGGTTCTCCGTAAAAAAGTTGAAAACACTTCCGGAAATTTTTTTCGTAAATAGAAATATCGGAAACACAATGCTTACTTCTTTCCATTCCGCTTGTGCCGCTGCTGAGAAAAACTGATGACTGACGACTGACGACTGACGACTGGCGACTGATTATTTCATGCGTTTTAAAAAATTCTATCGGAAGAAATGGAATTTCCGAAGTGATTTTTATTTTTTCAGAAACAATTCCCAACTGCTCAATATATTTTTTATAAACAGGATTTTTTTTTGCCTGAAAGCGAAAAATTTTTAGCGCTGCCGCCTCAAAATCTTTTTTGCTTCGGATGGAAAAAATTTCGCGCGGAGTCACAGCAGAAAATTACGGAAAGGTAATAGCAGGAGTGGAAATGCGGTTGCTTTTATTCCGCGCCTCGTCATACATATATACATCTAATTTAATCTTCTTAAAAACATTAATCCAGGGTTTTATCTTGGCATAAATCAATCCTTTCATGGGCTGGCTCTTTTCTCCCTCTTTTAAAACCAGCGGCACTCTGTAATAATAGGTAATAGTATCCAGGCGAGTTGTAGTATTAGAAGGAAAAGCAGGAGCCCAAATGCCCGATGAATCCCAAAACTCAACCATATAAAAATTTCCATTCTTGAAAATGCCGGTTGAGTCGGCTTTCTCCAGCCCAATATCGCCTTCATTGTCGGTAAATGAAACAACCAGTTCAACAGAATCTTTCGAATAGGGCATGGAGGGAAGAGGTTTTCCATAACTAAGAAAATTCTTATACGCAATAACCGGCTGCGAAGGGTATTCGGGCTTTTTTACGCAGGAATAAATAGTGGCACCTGCAAATAAGAATAATAGGAGGTATGGAATTCTAAGTTTCACCTGCAATTTATAGAAACAAATATAAGGAATATTCTAACAAAAATTTTGCCCTGTCCAAGAATATTTGCATCTTTACAGTCCTGAAAAACAACTACACAACCATTCCAATGAAAAAATATTTTATTGCGGGAATTTTTTTTCTCTCGGCAGCCGTTTTCTCTTTTGGCCAGGATGTTCACTTTTCCCAGTACAACCTCACTCCCCTTGTAATTAATCCTGCGCAGGCGGGCGCGTACAAAAATTTCGAGGCGATTATTAATTATAAAAATCAATGGACGAGCATTTCGCCCAACGCCTATAAAACCATGATGGTTGAAGCCGATGGGCGCTTCAAACAAAAACAGTGGAAAACAAAATGGCTGGCAGGAGGAATTAATTTTTATACCGATAAAGCCGGTGACGGAAATATGAAAACAAATTCTGTGAGCGGTTCTTTCGGCTATCACACGCAGTTGAATGACCAGAATACTTTAGGCGGCTGCTTAATGGCTGGCTTTACCGGCAGAAGCATTGATTATACCAAATTGCAATGGGATGAGCAATATCAAAACGGTTCTTATAGTTCAAGCAATCCAAGCGGAGAAACAGTAAATCAAACCAGCAATAAATTCGGTTATCCCGATTTTGGAATGGGAATTCTTTACCAATACAACAAAGGGCAAATGTATTCCACTGCGAACGATATGTTTATCATTCATAGCGGGCTTTCTTTATTTCATTTGAACAAACCCAAATATTCTTTTTACGGAAACACCGATGAAAAACTTTATGTGAAAGTTATCGGGCATGTAGATGCAATCATTGGAATAAAAAATACAAACTTTGCTGTTGTTCCCGGATTTTTATACATGGGGCAAGGACCTTCGCATGAAGTTCTTCCCGGTTGCTATTTCCGTTACATGCTTCGCGAAGAATCTAAATTCACCGGCTATGTAAAGGGGGCGTCTATAATGGTAGGAACTCATCTCCGCGTGAAAGATGCGTTCATTCCCTCTGTTCAGCTTGAAGTGGCAGAATATACTCTCGGAATCAGTTACGATATGAACGTTTCAGGATTGAAGACAGCAACATCAGGCAAAGGCGGCTTTGAAATTTCATTACGCTATGGAAATCCGAACCCGTTCCTTTACAAATCGGCAGCAAGCTTCCAGTAAGAACTTTTTTCTGTTTGAAAGAAACCCTCATCGTTAATAAACTTTGAGGGTTTTTTATTTCTTCAATTCGCTGCGCGTATTACATTTGCAAGCCACGAATTTCACTAATTAACGAAAAAAATAATTAGTGATAATTCGTGTAATTAGTGGCTTATGACAATTGACCAATTCATCAATTCCAGTTTAGGCAGAAAAGCAGTGATGTCGCTCACCGGACTTTTTCTCATTGTGTTTTTATGTGAACATCTTTACGGAAATCTTCTTCTTTATTATAATGATGGCGGAGCAGCGTTTATCGAATATTCTCACACGCTTGTTCACAGCATCCTTATTAGAACAGTTGAAGTTGTTTTGTTTGCAGCAATAATCATCCATGTGGTGCAGGCAATTTATCTCACGAAACAAAATTCAGATGCGCGACCGGTAAAATATGCAATGCACAAAACAAATGAAACATCTTCGTGGTTTTCGCGCAATATGGGAATTACAGGAAGCGTGATTTTATTTTTCATCGTTGTTCACCTCAACCATTTTTTTGTTCCGTATAGAATTACAGATGCCGTTGGTGGCGAAGGGCAAATGAATGTTGCACAAATGGTGAAGGATGGATTTCACAACGGATGGTTTGTTTTGCTCTATGTAACTTCCTGTTTGTTTCTCGCTTTTCATCTCAATCACGGTTTTCAATCCGCATTTCGTTCTCTCGGATTGAACAATAAAAAATATCACAAACTGATTTCTCTCACAGGAAGTTTTTTTGCGTTCGGAATTGTGTTTGTTGGCTTCGCAAGCATTCCTGTTTTATTTTACTTCGGCATTGCCGGAAATACTTTTTAATTTATGTCTGAAAAATTAAAGTCAAAAATACCAAGCGGACATCTCGAAACAAAGTGGACAAACTATAAATCCACTGTTCCGCTCGTAAATCCTGCCAACAAAAGAAGTTTGGAAATTATTGTGGTCGGTTCAGGGCTTGCGGGTTCTTCTGCTGCCGCTTCGCTTGCTGAACTTGGTTACAAAGTAAAATGTTTTTGCTTCCAGGATTCTCCGAGGCGCGCGCATTCTATCGCGGCACAGGGCGGAATCAACGCGGCAAAAAATTATCAGAACGATGGCGATTCGGTTTACAGATTATTTTACGATACAATTAAAGGCGGAGATTACAGAGCGAGAGAAGGAAATGTTTACCGCCTTGCGGAAGTTTCTTCCAACATTATTGACCAATGCGTGGCGCAGGGAGTTCCGTTCGCGCGTGAGTATGGCGGATATCTGAGCAACCGTTCATTCGGTGGAACGCAGGTGCAACGAACTTTTTACGCAGCAGGACAAACCGGACAACAACTTTTGCTCGGAGCATATTCTGCTCTCGAAAGACAAGTTGGACTCGGAACTGTAAAAATGTTTTCACGCCACGAAATGCTGGAAGTGGTGGTGATTGACGGAAAGGCAAGAGGAATTATTGCGCGCGATCTGATTTCCGGAAAACTGGAAAGGCATTTCGGTCACGCGGTTCTTCTCTGCACGGGCGGCTATGGAAATGTTTTTTATCTCTCAACAAATGCGATGGGCTGCAATGTAACCGCAAACTGGAAAGCGCATAAGAAAGGTGCCTTCTTCGGAAATCCCTGCTACACGCAAATTCATCCGACTTGCATTCCTGTTTCCGGTGACCATCAATCAAAATTAACTTTGATGAGCGAATCCCTTCGCAACGATGGACGAATCTGGGTTCCGAAAACAAAAAGCGATACCAGAAAAGCAAATGAAATTCCTGAAGACGAACGCGATTATTATTTGGAGAGAAGATATCCCGCCTTCGGAAATTTAGTTCCGCGCGATGTAGCTTCGCGTGCTGCGAAAGAAAGATGCGATGAAGGATTTGGCGTTGGCGCTTCGAAAATGGCGGTGTATCTCGATTTCGCTTCCGCCTATGAGCGCTACGGAAAAACTCAGGCGAACAAAACAAATCTTCATAATCCAACGGCAGAAAAAATTATTTCTCTTGGCAAAGAAATCGTCAAAGAAAAATATGGAAATCTTTTCGAGATGTATGAAAAAATTACGGGAGAAAATCCATACGAAGTTCCGATGCGGATTTATCCTGCCGTGCATTATGTGATGGGCGGGTTGTGGGTTGATTACGATTTGATGACGACCGTTCCCGGAATGTACGCACTGGGCGAAGCAAATTTTTCCGACCACGGTGCGAATCGTCTCGGTGCTTCTGCGCTTATGCAGGGATTGGCTGACGGATATTTTGTGATTCCCTATACAATCGGTTCGTATCTCTCTTCTGAAATCCGCACGAAAGCAATTTCCACCGAGTACGAAGCGTTTGCGGAAGCAGAGAAAAAAGTTCAGGAAAATATTGATACGCTGATGAACATTCGCGGAACAAAATCAGTTGACCATTTTCATAAACGCCTCGGAAAAATAATGTGGGATAAATGCGGAATGGGACGCAACGCGAAAGGTTTGACCGAAGCGATTTCAGAAATAAAAAATCTCCGCGAAGAATTCTGGAAAGATGTGCGCATTCCCGGAATACAAAATGAATTAAATCCCGAACTGGAAAAAGCAGGACGTGTGGCAGATTTTCTCGAACTCGGTGAACTGATGTGCAAAGATGCGCTTCATCGCAATGAAAGTTGTGGCGGGCATTTCCGCGAGGAATACCAAACCGAAGACGGAGAAGCAAAACGCGATGATGAAAATTTTACTTATGCGGCCGCCTGGGAATTTAAAAATGTTGGAGAGTGGGAATTGAATAAAGAAGATTTGAATTTTGAAGTTGTTCATCCAACGCAAAGAAGTTACAAGTAATGCGTCATTGCGAGCGAAGCGAAGCAATCTCACAATTGACAAAAAAGAAAATATAATATGAATCTTACTCTCAAAGTCTGGCGGCAAAAAAATAAATCCGACAAAGGCGGATTCGCCACTTATGCGGTTGATGGAATTTCCGAGGACATGTCTTTTCTAGAAATGTTCGATGTGCTGAATGAGCGCCTCATCGCGAAAGGTGAAGAGCCAATCGCTTTCGACCACGATTGCCGCGAGGGAATTTGCGGAATGTGTTCGATGTTTATCAATGGCCGCGCGCACGGGCCGAACAAAGGAACAACAACCTGCCAACTGCACATGCGCTTTTTCAAAGACGGAGATACGATTGTTGTGGAACCGTGGAGAGCGAAAGGATTTCCGGTGATAAAAGATTTGGTGGTTGACCGCACCGCGTTCGACCGCATTATGGCGGCAGGCGGATTTGTTTCCGTGAGCACCGGCAACGCAAAAGACGCAAATAATATTCCCATTCCGAAACCGGATGCGGATGAAGCATTTGGCGCTGCCGCTTGCATTGGCTGCGGAGCGTGCGTGGCTTCGTGCAAAAATTCCGCTGCGATGCTTTTTGTTTCAGCAAAAGTTTCTCAACTCGCGCTTCTTCCTCAGGGACAAGTGGAAAGAAAACAACGCGTGCAAAGCATGGTGGCGCAGATGGACGAAGAAGGATTCGGCAACTGCACAATGACCGGCTCCTGCGAAGCGGATTGTCCGAAAGAAATTTCCATCCTGCATATTGCGAGGATGAACAGAGAATATATGATGTCAAACATAATCGAATAAAAAATGGACGCACACAACATCACCACCGCATTTCAATTAGACGGATTTCAGATTACAAAAAATCTCGGAATCGTAAGAGGAATTACCGTTCGCTCGCGCAGTGTGCTCGGAAATATTGGCGCGGGATTTCAGGCGCTGGTGGGCGGAAATATTTCCATTTACACCGAGCTCTGCGAGAAGGCGCGCATCGAAGCGTTTGAAATTATGATTCGCCACGCAGAACAAATCGGAGCGAATGCAATTATCGGAATGCGCTACGATGCCAATGAAGTTTCAGCGGGAATCACGGAAGTTCTCTGCTATGGAACTGCGGTTGTGGTTGAGAAAGCATAGTTCTTATTTTTGCTTATGGCAAAGCCGAAGCAAAAAGTTCTTCCTTCTCAGAATTTATATTCCAACAATTTTTTATCGGGATATGAGAAATATTTTCTGCCGATAGTTATTGCGATTACTTTCATTTGCTTTTTTCCTTCTCTCCAAGATAAATTCACCAATCTTGACGACACAAATTATATTATAGACAACCCGGTTGTCAAAAATATAAACGCGGAAAATATAAAAGCAATTTTTTCTAAGCAGTTCGTGGGAAATTACCAGCCGCTTACAATGCTGAGTTATATGGTTGATTATAAATTTTTCGGACTGAATCCTTTCGGCTGGCATTTGATAAATTTGATTTTTTATTTGCTCTGTGTCGCGCTTGTTTTTCTTATTGCTGAAAAATTTTCTGCGCACAAACCCATAGCTTTTATTACTTCTCTGCTGTTCGGAATTCATACGCTTCACGTAGAATCTGTAACCTGGATTTCAGAAAGGAAAGATGTGCTGTATGGATTTTTATTTTTGTGGTCGCTCTACTTATATATATTGCATGCGAAGCAGGATAAAAGATTCAGTAAATATTTTTTCTTCTCTCTTTTTCTTTTTGTCTTATCTATTTTGTCAAAGGCGCAGGCAGTTGTTTTGCCTGTGCTTTTTTTCGCGGTAGATTTTTTGATGAATAGAAGGTTTGATAAAAAACTTTTCATAGAAAAAATTCCATTCTTTGCTTTGGCTTTTATTTTCGGATTCATTGCAATAAAAGTCCAAGGGAAAGCAGGCGCGATGCAAACCTTCCAGTATTTTCCTTTTTACGAACGGATCCTTTTCTCCTGCTACGCACTGATGACTTACCTGCATAAAATGATTTTGCCTGTAAATCTTTCGTGCTTCTATCCATATCCGGAAACGAATGATAAAATAAATACTGTGTGGGTTTATTTGAGTCCGGTTGTTTTGCTTGCGATTGCGTTTCTCATATGGAAATTTTTCAGAAGAGAAAAAATTGTTCTATTTGGATTTGCCTTTTTTCTCATCACAATTATTTTGGTTCTGCAATTACTTCCCATTGGCGATGCATTGTATGCCGACCGCTATACTTTCATTCCTTCCATCGGAATATTTTTTATTGCTTCTAACTATTTAGTTCCGCATTTAAAAAATAGAATTGTCCTGACGATTGCTTCAGGATATTTATTGTTCTTTTCTTATTTAACTTTTCGGCGAACAAAAATCTGGCACGACAGCATTACTCTTTATGCCGATGCAATCAATCATGGCTATAAAGCTGCGATCATTTACAACAATCGCGGAGCAGTTTTATCTGACTCAAGTAGGAATGAAGAGGCGCTGAAAGATTTTACTTCTCTGGTTGAACTTAAACCGCGCTATCCGAACGGATGGAGAAATAAAGGTTTGGTAGAAGAGCGCCTTAAAAATTTTGATGAGGCGATAAAATCTTATACCGAAGAAATAAAATATTATCCGGACGACACAAAAAATTATTTGAGCCGCGGAACAATTTATGTCAATCGGAATGATTTTGAAAATGCAATTAAAGATTTTTCAAAGATGATTGGGCTTAATCCGAACAGCGGAGAAGGATATTACGCGCGTTCGGAAGCTCTCGGCAAAAGTGGAAAATTAAATGAAGCACTTGCTGATATTAATAAAGCAATAGAATTTTCTCCTGACAACGGACAGGCATATAACAATCGCGGAATTATTTTTTCTATGAGCGGAAGATATCAGGAAGCAGTAAATGATTTTACAAAATCACTTCAACTTAAACCGGGTAATACAGGCGCATATACAAACCGGGCGCTTGCCTATAAAGGGATGAAAAAATATTCTGAAGCACTTCAGGATATGATGACAGCAAAAGAAAAAGGAATTGCAGTGGATGAAAATTCCATTAGCGAATTAAAAAATCTGGCGGCAAAAAATCAATGATGATGTCCGCCCGGTCCGTGCACATGCCCGTGAGAAATTTCTTCAGCAGTAGCGGGGCGAACATTCAGCACTTCGCCTTTGAAATGCAATTCATGATCAGCCAGCGGATGATTGAAATCCATTTTCACATGTGCAGCAGTAACTTCTTTCACTTCTCCCTGCAATTGATTGCCGTGATTATCATTCATGTGAAGCGTATTGCCTACACGAATCTCGTTCAAGTTTAATGTCCCGCTTTCATCTTTAAAAGAATCTATTGGAATATTCATCACATACTTTTCATTTCGTATTCCATAACCATTCGAAGCAGTAATAAAAAAATCGAACTTGTCGCCTGCTTTTTTTCCTGAAAGATTTTTTTCGAAATCAGGAAGCAATTTCCCCACTCCAAATAAAAATGTAAAAGGATTTGCCGAATCAGTTTTTTCAACCTGTGTTTCTTCGAGTGAAAGTCCCTTTCGTGCGGTGAGTGCATAACTAACTGACACCACTTTATTTTTTTCGATCGTCATAAAAAAATTTCTTCTTTGAAAGAAAAGCAAACAAATGCAAATAAGAGATGAAAATTTTAATGTTCAGGCATTACAAGCACATCGTTCTCAATGTCCTTTTGCTCTATAGGAGATTCGCCAATATATTTACCATCTTTATATAGGGCAATGCGCTCAAGATTTCCTTTGTCATTATAGATATAATCTTTTCCATCTATCAAACGGTAATTTCGAAAAAGACCGTCCTTGGAAACTCGTTTGTTAGTATTAAAAAGTTTTGCATAGCCGTTTCCATCAAAGGGCTTTTGTGCTTCGTTTGTTTTTTCAACTTTTATATCCACGATTTTAGTCGGCTCTTTGGATGAAGATACTTCAGTTTTGATAAATACTCGGGCGGTTGGTTCATACACTTTTGTTTTCTCTGCATCGAGTGCACCATCATTGAAAATTTTTTCTTCTCTTTTATCGCCATTTTCATAATAGCCATCCCATTTCCCGTTTTCTTTCCCCTCTTTCATATTTCCTTTCATCATTAGTTGTCCATTTTCATAAAAGTATTTTTGCTCTCCTTCTCGTTTGCCACCATTGTTATAATTAAAATCCATAAATGTTTGTCCGTTTTCGTGATAGGATTTAAAAGTTCCTACCCATCTGTTATTTTTCCATTCTCCTTCTTCCGCCATGGAACCGTTTTCGTTAAAAATTTTTGCGTAGCCGTTAGGACGGTTGTTGAAATAAGTTACCTCACATTTAATGCTGCCGCCCGGATAATATATTTTCCACATTCCATTTTTCTTGCTATCGGCATAATGCCCTTCTTCTACTTTAGCATCGGAGGGATAATCCGGAAGTTTTTTTATGGTGTTGTAAATAATCCAATACCCTTGACGGAGCCCTGAGCCATCCACTTTGTTTGTATCGAGTCCGGCAAAGGAAAACACCGGGCAGAAAAATAGCAGAGGAAGAAAAAATTTCTTAAAACTCATTTTCAAAAATTTATATTCAAAGATATTATTTAATCTGCTCATAAAATTAGAAACCCGATCTACCTTGTAAACCGGGTTTTCTAACATCGCCATGAAACAAACTGCTTCCAATAAAGGGAGCATTATTTTTAGATTAACCAAATTTTCTTTTATTGACAGCCAAATGTATGCTGTAAATTCAATTTGTCAAGGGGAAAATTTAGGTTTTAGACGAATGATGTGAATTCTTAGACGAATGCCCTAATATCTTCGATGAATTTTAATAGGGTTGACGAAATAAATTATGATAAAACCTCATCAAATATATTTTCTTAGGTTTGTAACGCATGAGAAAAAATATTTTCCTATTTATATTTGCTAATGTATGTTGTTGCGGCTTTTCGCAATCACCCGATATAAATGCAATGAGATTTGCAAAAGTTATTACTTCAGAAGACGCACGCAAACATCTCTCGGTTCTTGCTTCAGATGAATACGAAGGGCGTGAAACCGGAAAAGAAGGACAGAAGAAAGCCGCAAAATATATTTCTGAATATTTTAAATCCATTGGATTAAAACCGGCAACCGATAAAACATATCTTCAAAAATTTCCGCTCACTCAAAGCACACCCGAAAGTGCGGACATGGAAGTGAGCGGGAAAAAATATGAAAACTATAAGGACTTCTATGTTTTCCCTAATGGAAAAAATTTGAACCTTGAAGCAAAAGAAATTTTATTTCTCGGCTATGGAATTTCAGATAAGAAATATGATGACTATAAAAATGCAGATGTAAAAGATAAAATCCTTCTGGTGCTTGGCGGTGAGCCGCTGAATAATGATTCCACTTCATTCATCACAGCCACAAAAGAGTTGTCGGATTGGACTACTGATTTCCGAAAAAAATCCCGGTTTGCAAAAGAAAAAGGTGCAGGTGCATTAATTGTCATCAATATGAATTTTGATGCCAACATTCAGTTCCTGAAAAATTATCTGGAGTCACCTGTGCTGAAACTGGAAAATGCGGAAGAAAAAAAAGAAGACAAATCAAGATATGGAAAAAAAATTCCACAGGCGGGCATTTCCATAAAAACCGCCAATGAAATTCTTGCAGAGAAAAAAATAAATGTGGACAAAATAAAAAAGAAAATACAAAAGAAACACAAAGCCGTTTCGTTCAAAATAAAAACTCCGATAGTGATTGAAATGAAAAATAAAGAGGAAGCAATAAGTTCTGAAAATATTTTAGGAATGATTAATGGAAGTGAATTCCCCGATGAAGTTATTTTCATTACTGCGCATTATGACCACCTTGGCGTAAAAGATGGAAAAGTTTATAACGGTGCAGATGATGACGGCTCGGGCACAACAGGTGTTCTTGAAATTGCAAACGCTTTTGAGAACGCAAAAGATGCCGGCTTTGTTCCTAAGCGCTCAATTGTTTTCATGACAGTTGCCGGGGAAGAAAAGGGACTGCTTGGCTCTTCGTATTATACCGATCATCCAGTTTTCCCTATAGCAAGTACTGTTTGTGATTTGAATATTGACATGATTGGAAGAGGGGATGAAGAACATAAAAGTGATTCGAACTTTGTTTACATCATCGGTTCGGATAAAATCAGCACTGAGTTGCATAAAATAAATGAGAGTGCAAATTCAACTTACACCAAATTAAACCTCGATTATAAATACAACGACCCGAATGACCCGCAGCGCTTTTATTATAGATCCGATCATTACAACTTCGCGGAGAAAGGCGTGCCGATAATTTTTTATTTCAACGGAGTGCATGAAGATTATCACCAGGAAACCGATGAGGTGCAAAAAATAAATTTCCCGCTTCTTGCCAAACGCGCACAACTGGTTTTTTATACAGCGTGGGAAATAGCGAATAGAAAAGAAAGAATTAAATCAGATGTTATTCAGGGAGAAGAAAAAAAATAATTAAAGAAACGTTTTAACCACTTTCCAGATTAATGTTACACCGCTGATTATCAAAATCACTCCGGCAATCCGGTTTATCCAGTGAAGAATATTCGGATTCAGAACGCTGGTAATTTTATGCGCGCCCATTGATTTCAGAATATCGGTGAAGAGAACGGTGAAAAGCGTTGCAGAAAAAACTGCCGCCACGTGCATATGCGAAAATTCATAGCGCGTGCTTTCCACGCTCACCACGCCAATCCAGAAAAGAATTACAAACGGATTAATCAAATTGATTCCAAAACCTTTCAGCGCAACAAGAATTAAATTCACATGATTATTTGAAGAAATTATTTTCGTGACAGCTGCGCCATTCTCCAAATCAAGCGGATGCTTTTGAAAAATGTTGAAGATGCCGAACATGATAAGAATGGTTCCTCCGATAATTCCAATCACAAAATTATTTTTCGGGTCACTGAAAATTCGCAGCGCACCGAGGTAGGAAAGCAGAATGAGCGTGGTGTCGCTGAAAAAAACTCCGATGGCGAAAGCAATTCCTGATTTATAGCCGTTGCGAATGCTTGTTTGCAGCAGCGCGAAAAATGCAGGACCTGTGAGAATGGCAAGCGTAATTCCCAATCCTATTCCTTCTGCAATGGCGCGGGCGAATGAAGCAAACATTACATAAATTAATTTTTAACCGCTTGTTTTTGTTTTAGAAATTCTTCCCACTCTGCAAGGTGCTTGTTTTTCATCACGCGCGGAAATTTATTTTGCGCGCCCATTTTTCCTTTTTGTTCCATCCATTCATAAAAAAGAGAAGAAGGAAGAATTTCTACTATGACATCTTTGAGTGCGGCAATCCGCTCCACGCGGTAATCATCGTTCAGATTTTTTAAATGCTCGTCTAATTTTTCTTTAAGCGCTTTTGCATTTACAGAATCATCTGTGCCTATGAACCATTTATGCGCAAAGAGAGAGCCGTAAGGAATTCCGGTTACGGTGAATTCTTTGATTTCAATATTCAATTCTCCGGCTGCAAGTTCAATGGCGCGGTTCATATTATCCTGCGAAAGATGTTCTCCGCATAAACTCAGAAAATGTTTTGTTCTTCCCGTAATAATTATTTCCTGATTCTTCAGCGAAGTAAATTTTATTGTATCGCCAATCAAATATCTCCACGCGCCCGAGCATGTGGACATCAGCAAAGCATATTCTGTTCCTTCTTCAACTTCTCCTATGGAAAATGTTTCAGGATTGTCTTTCAGGTTTCCATCTGCGCCAAAATTAGTTGAGGTGAACGGAACGAACTCGAAAAAAATTCCGTTGTCGAGCACCATCCGCATGCCTTCGCTTTCCGGATTATCACAGTATGCCATGAATCCTTCGCTCGCAAGATACGTTTCCATGAAAATGAGCGGGCGTGCTGTGAGTTTTTCAAAACCTTTTTTGTATGGCGCAAGCGAAACTCCACCATGAACATAAATATTCAGGTTCGGCCAGATATCGTGAATGGTTTGCACATTGTAGTGCGCAATGATTCTTTCAAAAAGAATTGTCACCCACGCAGGCACTCCGCAAATGGTAGACAAATCCCACTGCTTCGCAGTAAGAATAATTTCTTCGAGTTTTGCATTCCAGTCGCGCTCGCGCGAAATTCTTCTGCCGGGTTTGTAAAAATGTTGAAACCAGAATGGAATATTGCTCGCAGTAATTCCGCTGAGGTCGCCTTCGAAATAAGTTCCATTGTAATTAAGATGGGTGCTTCCGCCCAGCATAAGGATTCCGCGCTCGAAATGTTCTTTCGGAAGATTGTAATGCGACTGCGCCAGGATTTGTTTTACGCTCGCCCTGCGGATGGCGCGAATCATGTCTTTTGTAACAGGAATTTGTTTGCTCGATGCTTCCGAAGTTCCCGAACTCAGCGCGAAATATTTTACTTTTCCCGGCCAGCAAATAAATGGTTCACCATTGAGTGAACGATACCACCATCTTCGGAAAATTTTATTGTAATCGTGCGTGGGAACTGCTGATTGAAATACTTTCATCACATCTTTTTCATTCAGGACTTTTGAAAAGTTGTATTGCTCTCCGAATGCGGTATACTCTGCGCGGGAGAGAAGTTTTCTCAGCGTGCGCGCCTGAGTTTTCGCAGCGTTCTTCGGAAGTCGCGGAATGGATTTGCGCAAATCAATTGCCTGCTTGATTATATTTCCGAGCAATGCCATGGTTGCTAATTACAAATCTTCTGCGAATATTACGAATAACAAATATAACGAATGCAAACAATACATAGGCATTCGTAATATTTGTATTAATTCGTTATTGGTAACCGAAAAAAGTTAATGAGAAATAATTTTACTGCGCACCAGCGAAACTTTCTGATTCAGCGAAGCCATTTCCGATTCATTGATATCCGATTTATCAGAAAGATGGTCGTAAACATTTTTAATATCTTTCAGATCAATTACAAGATTTACATAGGCGATTTCCTCTTTGAACTGTTCGAGCAAACCAATAATCATGTCGAGATGATTTTTTTGTTCCCAGATTTTTTTGTAAAGATTTTTTGTCTTGTCGTTTTTCGGAGCGGAGCCGAGCGTCTTTAGGGTTGCAAATAATCCTTCAATCCACCCTCCGGTTACTACCAACGAAGCAAGCCCGATGCGCTCATTTGATTTTAATGTTTTGTCAACTTCGCTGTAAGAATTAAAAACAATTTTTTCCAAACTGTCTTTATTCGTCCCGTACTTTTTATAAGTGGCAAGTGCAGTTTGGTCAAAGGCAAGCGGAATACCCAAATCATCGGCAAGTTTTTTTGCACACTTCAGGTAATTTCCCATCTCATCAAATTTTTCATACGTAATACTGTATGCCAAATCGCCTCCGTAAATTCCAAGGTTCAATGCTTTTTGCGTGCTGGAATAATAATAAGGAAGATTGGAAGTTGAATTCACCGCATCGGAAGTATAACTTAATTGTGCGTCTGCATGCATGCGAAGAATATCGAACGGGATCGGAACGTTGCTGATAAGTTTGTCATATTTAAACTGCGTGAGCGCATCCACATTAGCAGAATCTTTTTTGGAAATTACAACCGAAGTAGTATCGGTACTTTGTTCATTGCTTCCGCACGATACGAGAAGGAACAAAACAATTCCAAAAAGAATGAACGAAAAAAATCTGTTCAGCATGCGAGTGTTATTAGATAAAGCAAAACTAAATATAAAATGCAATTGGGCAAAATGCCTGAAATATTTTTAGGCACAAAGCCATGTTGAAAAGAAAGTCAGAGATAACCGAACTTCTGATTCTTCTTAATGCTGCGGAGTGTTTCGTAAATAAGTTTGATTACGCTCTCCACATCATTTTTGTGAACCGATTCAACGGTGGTGTGCATATAGCGCAGCGGAAGAGAAATCAGTGCCGAAGCAATTCCGCTTCCCGAATAAGCAAAGGCATCCGTATCAGTTCCGGTGGAACGCGAAACGGCTTCGCGCTGGAAAAGAATTTTATTTCTGCGCGCGGTGGAAATTATTTGACCAAGCAGATTGTTGTGAACTGCCGGACCAACCGTAAGCGCAGGGCCTTTTCCGCAGGCAATATCTCCCTGCTGGACTTTGTTCATCATGGGAGTTTGCGTGTCGTGTGTAACATCGGTGATGATTGCCGCGGCAGGTTTAATATTATTCGCAATCATTTTCGCTCCGTTCAATCCAACTTCTTCCTGAACAGAATTCACAATGTATAATCCAAACGGAAGTTTGATTTTATTTTCTTTGAACAATCTTGCCACCTGCGAAATCATAAACCCGCCCATGCGGTTATCGAGCGCGCGTCCCACGTAAAAATTATTGTTGAGCACCATGAATTCATCGGGATAAGTAACTACACAGCCCACGTGCACGCCAAGTTTTTCCACTTCTTTATCGCTCTTGCAGCCGCAATCCAGAAAAAGATTTTTCACCGAAGGATTTTCTTCCTTGCCCGGCTCGCGCACATGAATGGCGGGCCAGCCGAAAACTGCTTTTACAATTCCTTTTTCGGTGTGAATGTTCACGCGCTTGCTCGGGGCAATCTGGTGGTCGCTGCCGCCATTGCGCCTCAAATAAATGAAACCGTCTTTGGTAATGTAATGCACGAACCAGGAAATTTCATCCGCGTGCGCTTCAATCACAATTTTATATTCTTCTTTCGGATTTATGATTCCCACAGCCGTGCCGTAGGTATCTACAAAAAAATCATCGGTGAGCGGTTTCATATATTCAATCCACAACTGCTGTCCGGCTTTTTCTCCATGCGGCAATTTACATTCGAATCCGGTGGGGGAGGGAATGTTAATGTAGTTCTTCAGGAACTCTACTGCCTGAGGCGTAACAATGTTGTTTGATTTTGCCATAAAAAAAATTTATTGAGGCGCGAAGATAGAGGAAAAAATTTGGAGGAATAAAAAAAATTTCTTCTCTGCTTAAGCGGCATTTGCAATTTTGTTTGCTTCCTTTCAAATGAGAGTTGTCAGGAAAAAGAATCATGCCGCCATGTTTATTTTTTTTATTCCATGGGAAAAAGAAAATTATTTTGCTCAACTTGGGAATTTTATTTCGTATGAGTAAATGATTTTACGCTCAATAGTTTATTTTTGCGCATCCTTCTTGCGCAATGAAACTATCTGTAATTATTCCCGCTTATAATGAGGAGAAAACCATTCCTCTCATCCTCGATAAAGTTCTTGCGGTAAAATTAATTTCAGAAATTCAAAAAGAAGTGGTTATTGTAAATGATTGCTCAACCGACAGCACAAAAAACGTAATCGAAAAATATATTTCTTCTCATCCCGAACAGAAATTTATTTTTCATTCGCAGGAAAAAAACCAGGGCAAAGGCGCAGCCATTCACAAAGGAATTGAACTTGCTGCCGGAGATTTCATCCTCATTCAGGATGCGGATTTGGAATATAATCCCGAAGAGTATAATATTTTGCTGAAGCCGATTCTTGATGGATTTGCCGATGTGGTGTATGGTTCACGCTTTATGGGCGGCAAGCCGCACCGCATTTTATTTTACTGGCATTCCATCGGAAATAAATTTCTCACTGCGCTTTCCAATATGTTCACCAACCTGAACTTAACGGATATGGAAACCGGCTATAAACTTTTCCGCGCGGGAGTAATCAAAAAAATTAATCTTCAGGAAAAAAGATTTGGATTTGAGCCGGAAGTGACTGCAAAAATTTCCCGCCTGCCGGATATCCGAATTTACGAAGTGGGCATTTCCTACTATGGCAGAACCTATGCAGAGGGGAAAAAAATTAATTGGCGCGATGGGCTGCATGCGCTCTGGTGCATTGTGAAATATAATTTATAGAAACAGGATTGTTTTGCAAAAAATTTCTGTAGAAAAAATCTACACTCTCACGCCTATTACCAGTATGTCGTCAATCTGCTCAAGCGTTCCTTTCCATTCATCCATAGTTTTTTTCAGAATGTCGTGCTGTTCGTTCATAGATTTATTCTGCATGGAAAGAAGCAGTTGCTTGAACTGCGAGTACTTGAATTTTTTTCCTTTCGGTCCGCCAAACTGGTCGGCATAGCCGTCTGTAAAAATATAAAACGTATCTCCCTTCTGAAGTTCCAGAGAATTGTTTTTGAAATCTCCCGTGCGGTCGCTGATGGCTACGGGCATCGGGTCGGGGTCAATTTCTTCCAGCACGGGCGCGCTGCTCTTCCTTATTATATACATGGAATTGTTGGCGCCTGCATATTCCAGTTTCCAGTTTCCGGTCTCTTGTTTCCGGTTTTGTTGTTCTGATTGTAAACCCGAAACTGCAAACCGTAAACTTATTAGAGCCACATCCATTCCGTCTTTCTGCTCGCCCACTTCTCCTCTTTGTTTCAAGGAACGGATGATTCCTCTTCGCGCATGGTTCAGAATTTCATTCGGAAAAATATTTCCCTCGTTCACCGCTTCATTCAGCAGCGAAGTGTTTATCATGCTCATGAATGCACCGGGAACTCCGTGCCCCGTGCAATCGGCAGCAGCGAGCATATAAGAGCGCACTCCGTTTTTTTCCGCTTCATTGAACCAGTAAAAATCTCCGCTCACAATATCGCGCGGCTGAAATAAAATAAATGATTCGGAAAATGCTTTTTTTATTTTTTCCGTATCGGGCAGAATTGCTTCCTGAATTTTTTGCGCGTAGTTAATGCTGTCGGTAATGTCTTTGTTTTTTTCTTCAATCACCTGCTTTTGTTCTTCCAGCACTTCTTTTTGTTTTACCACTTCGGCAGTGCGCTCAATAACTTTATCTTCCAGAATTTTTTTCTCACGAATGAGCGCCCGCTCGCGGTATTTCACAAATGAATAAGTCCCGCCCACCAGCAGAATCACATAGGCGATGTAGGCATAAGTCGTCCTGTACCAGGGCGGAGTAATGGTGAATTTAAAAGTTGCCGGCTCTTCGTTCCACTTTCCATTCGCTCCGGCAGCAATTACCTTGAACGTATACGTTCCGGGAGATAATGCCGAAAAGGTAACCGAAGTTTCTTTCCGGTCGGGCGACCATCCGGCATCTGCCCCTTCGAGCAGGTAACGGTATTTTACTTTTTGCGAATTGCTCAAAGAAATGGCTGCGTAATCAAACGTAAGGTGATTGTCGGAATACGGAAGCACGAGCGATTGCGGAAGGTTGAACCAGGGAACCAGCGAATCGTTTCCGCGCGCTTTCCAGTCCACATCTTTAAAAAAAAGTTTTACGTTGGTGATGTGCACCAGCGGAGCATTTTGGTTTTGAATTTCGGCAGAAGGATTGAACTTTGTCAAACCCTTCACCGTTCCAATCCAGATGTTTCCTCCGGCATCGCGGTACATGGCGTTGTCATTGCACTCCACTCCCACAAATCCATCGCTCGCATTGTAATTTCTGATGTTGAGAATTTTTCCTTTATCGTCAAACGTGATTTTATCAATTCCCTTATCGGTGCCCACCACCATTTCCTTTACATCGCGTCCCGATTTTTTTTCATCGAGAAAAATAATGGCGCGCACGGAATTTGAACTGAGCAAACTGTCATTTGCAATCAACCGGATTTTTTTCTTGTCATCGGTGAAAACATCAAAGCGGTAAAGCCCCCCGTTGTTGGTTCCTATCCACATATTTCCGAACGGGTCTTCGGCAAGGCATTTTATTTCTTTGTGCATTAATCCTTCCGCTTCGTCAAAAGTGGTGATGATGCCTTCTCCGCTGTACTTTGCCAGCCCGCCTCCCGTTCCAAACCAGAGGTTTCCGTTTTTATCCTGCATGATGGCGTTCACATCCTTGTTGCTTATTTTCATCGTCTCCATATCCATGGTCACAAATTTTGTTCCGTCAAAGCGGCTGATGCCCGCCTTGCTTCCCGCCCATACAATTCCGTTTTTGTCAACGAGAATGCTGTAAACATTGTTATCGAGCAAGCCCTGCGATTCGGAATAATTGCTGAACTTTTTTCCATCGTACTTGGTGATTCCCGCATTGGAAACCGCTGCCCAGAGATTTTTGTTATGCCTGGTTTTTCCGGCAGAAACAGAGAGGACAATATTTCCGCTCAATCCCTCTTTCATGGAATACGATTTGCAAACAAGGGGATTCGATTTTAAATTCATTTCCACCAATCCTCCCCCGCTGGTGCCGAACCACAGCGTGCCGAGCGAATCCATGTCAATGCCCTGCACGTTGTTGGCGGGCAAGCCGTCCTTTTCCGAGTAATGAGAAAAAATATCGCCCATGAATTTGCAGAGCCCGCTTCCGCCCGAACCAATCCAGATATTTTTTTCTTTGTCTTCAAACACGCAGAGCGTTTGGCTGAACGGCATTCCTTCTTTCTCGGCAAACTTTTCAAAAGAAATTTTAGAGAGCAGCGAATCGGACGGAGGAACATTTTTCATCCGCAGCAATCCGTCTTCCACCGAAGCGAACCACATTTCACCGCTGCGTGTTTTTAAAATTTTCCAGATGGCTTTCGCATTAAACCCGTTTGATTGATTGAACACAGTGATTTTCCGCGAGAGAAGTTCGAGTTTGAAATTTGACTTTGCGCGTTCGGAAGAAATTTTTGGCGCAAGGCGGAAAACCCCGCCATCGTACGTTCCGAACCACAGCGCGCCCGCATTATCTTCGGCAATGGAAATAATCTGGTCGCTCGGAATTTCTCTTCCGCCCCGCAGCTGGTCAACTCTGAAAGTATCTTTTTCAAACGAAATAATATTTATTCCTCCCCACGTTGCCAGCCAGAGATGCCCGTCTTTATCTTTATGAATATCAAAAACCGAACTGTTGCTGAGCCCTTTGTTATCGCCAATCACTTCCACGCTGAACGAATCTTTCACCGCAGAAATTTTATTCAGCCCGCCATTATCGGTACCCGCCCACACGGTTCCGTCTTCGTCCTGAAACATGCAAAGCACCGCATCGCCCGCCAGCCCGTTGTTTTTCCCTATGGAAATAAATTTTAATCCGTCATAAATAATAATGCCCGCGTCTTTGGTTCCCGCCCATATTCTGCCTTTGTTATCCTGCATGAGCGAGCGCACAATATCGCCTTTAAAGCCGTCTTTTTTATTATAGGTTCTGAAATTAATTCCGTCAAAACGGCAAATGCCCCCGCCATCGGTTCCCAGCCACAGGTAGCCGCGGTTATCCTGAATGATGCAGTGAATGGTTGCCTGCGGAAGCCCCTGCTCGAGCGAATAAGTTTGAAAATTGTTGCGCTGCGCGGAAGCAGAAATGAGAAGTAAAAAATTCGAAGCAAGAAGTAAAAAATAATATGATAAAATTCTTTTTTTCATTTCAGAAAAACGAGTGGCAAATGTAAAGAAAAAGTAATCTGAAAATTTTGCTTCTGAAGGGTAATCCATTTCCTTTTTCCCCATATAAAACATTATTTTTTTCATTTCCCAAAAAATCAACCGGAAATTGCGGTTTTAATTTTCGAAATCGGAAATTACCGTACGCCTCGTGACGTGAGTGGTACGCCTCGTGGCGTGAGTGGTACGCCTCGTGACGTGAGTGGTACGCCTCGTGACGTGAGTGGTACGAACGCTGACGATTACCGCACCACCGCTGGCGTGAGTGGTACGAACGCTGACGACGCGGTAAAAATACACGCCTTCCTGAAAATTATTTTCAGAAACAGAAAGCGTGTTTGCCTCTGAAGGCAGGAGGTAACTCGCTATTTTCACTCCCACCACATCGTAAATTTCAAATCTGGCTTGCTGAGTTTGTTCAAGTGAATATTTTATTGTCATGCTGCCGTTGCTGGGGTTGGGATAAATGGAAATTGTGGATTGTGATGCGGAAACTTCCGGCTGTTTTGTTTCTGCTGAATTATTGTTTTGCTGTTGAGTGCGCAGAGATGAAGATGCTTGGTCGCATTGTATATATTTCACCGTAGCATAATCGCTTTGGCTTGCAATCTGCGGATAGGTTAAGCTGAATCCAGAATTTGTAATTCCTGTTACATATACATTGCTGTTTTTATCCACTGCAATTGCAGTAGCTCCGTCATCAGCATTTTGTGAGCCATTAAAATGTTCCACCCATTGCCGAACTCCGTCAGTGCTGTATTTTATAGTTGCGTAGTCATGATTATTATTAATGAGGGTGAAATTATATCCCGTCACGTAGGCATTTGAACTGTCATCAAGCGCAATGTCAAGCGCAATATCATTAACTGCAACTGAACTATGATAATGCTGAACCCATAACTGCGAACCGCCTGCATCGTACTTTAAGGTTACAAAATCATGAAGTGTCAGCAGGGTAAAATTGGCTCCTGTTATATAAATGTTTCCTAATTTATCTACGGCAATTGCATTGGCTGCATCATCAAGATTGGCGGGCCCGTTATATTTTTTAAGCCAGAGTTGATTGCCGTCCGTATCATATTTGATGGTGGCAATGTCGAGTCCTGAAGTATCTCCCTGGCTGAAGCCGGTTACAATTACATTGTTGCTTGCATCCAAAGCAAGCGCATTCGTCATGTCATTTCCATTGGCGCTTCCATTAAAGGTTTGAGTCCACAATACATTTCCGTTTGCATCGTATTTGAGCGTGGCGAAATCCATATCAGTGAGGTTCGGTCCCATCTGTATGCAGCCGGTGATATAGGAATTTCCTGAAGCATCCACTGCAATGGCAGAAACATTGTCCATTCTTCCCGTTCCATCGAATGCCTGCACCCAGAGTTCATTTCCCGAAGCGTCATATTTAATGGTGGTGTAATCCTCGCCTGTTCCGGCATTATCGGCATCGCCTGTTACATACACGTTTCCGCTGCCATCTACGGCTATGGATTTTGCTTCGTCATTTGCGCCCGAAGTTCCATCGTGCGTTTTTACCCATTGCAGGTTTCCGCTGTTATCGTATTTCAGGGTGAGGAAATCAAAATCACCGTTAGAAGAGAATGTTTTTCCCGTTACATATATATTTCCGTCCTTATTAAGCACAAGCGCATTGGCGCGGTCTTCTCCGTTTCCGCTGCCGTTATATCGTCTTGTCCAGAGGGTATCGCCTGCCGAATTGTATTTGATGGTGAGAAAATCCAATCCGCTTCCTATACCTGTGCTGCTTCCGGTTACATAAACATTTCCTGCATCATCCACGGCAATATCTTTCCCTCCGTCTCCAGCATTGGCGGGACCATTGTATATGGCTGACCATGCCTGCACAATATTTTTTCCTGATATTCCCAATGTGAAAAGACCACCGCTAACCCACTCTCTTATTGTTTTAAATTCCGGATTATCTATTATGTATTTATTAGTATCAAGATAAAATCCAAACAACTGAGTTGTATCAAGCAATCTCAATTGATAAGGGTCAAATACAAATCTTCCATTACTATCAGTAAGAACACGTGAAATATTTGTTTGAACATTATTATTATTGTCAAGAATTCCAATAGAAATATTTTTTACATTGTTACTCGAACAATTGTTTGTTAATGCAACATTGCCAACTATGGTTCTTCCGGTAATTTCATCATCTATGAAATCTTTGTTAAACTCAACTTTCATCACTGCACGGGCGGAGAATACTGCCGGGCCTGCATTTATTGAATTCAATGATGCAATGTTTGTTAAAATGGAAATTTCGTTATCTGTTAAGGGGCGGGCAACAGGATAATGATAGGCAATAATAATTCCAAGCACCTGCTTTAAATATGTTTCAAGAGAAAAGGAAGGGTGCAACCCGGCCAGCATTCCGTTTGCAGTAACATAATTCCCTTGCCCGATTGCATCTTCAACTTTTACAACTTTTTTGATAAAATCTATCACATCGCTATTGCCTTCATGTGTCTGTAATTTTTTCACATAGTATTCGTAATCTGCTTTCCATTGCTGAACGCTGTCAACAAAAAAAGCGCGAACATTCTTGCTCGAATCAGGTGGGGGAGCAATATTTTCGCAAGGCCCGTTTGCAGAGGTTGTATTTGAAATAGAAGCCGCACATCCTGTATACATTATATTCGGCACTTTCCCGGTTTTAAAAAACCATTGATTATATCTCTTGATAGTAGAATATTGATTTGCATCGCTATTAAATAATTCCACTTCTCCACCCCACGAAGCTGCATTTGAAAACGAATTGTCGCGCGGAGAATTAACGGTGCCATGGGTATATATGTCTCCAACTTGAGAAGGGAATGTTACCGGATTTCTCAAGGTAGTGCTTGCCAGTTGAGTTCCAATAACATTTTTGCTTAATGTATTGCAGTATATATGCGAAAAACGAACATTGGTTACAAGATGAATTCCTTTTCCCGCCTGAACAGTGTTATCGTGAACCAAACTATATTCACAATCCGTGGCATTAATTCCGCTGTTCATCCAACCATAAGGATTATCAGAAGCAATATTATTTTCATTAATCCTTAACCCGGGGGAATTAGTTGCCTGAATTCCTCTTGTCGAGGAAGAAAAAGTGGTCACAAAATTTATAGTATTATTTTTTATATTGCTCGATGATGATGATGAAAGAATAAGCGAGTATGAATTATTATCTCCCCGAATGTTGTTCAACTTTATTCCGTTTCCGATATTATTTATGATGTTATTGCTAATATCAAGAAGTTGAAAAGTTTTAGACGAACTCAGCGCCCATTCCTGCACGACAATTCCATCGGCATACGGAGCGCCATTAAAATCATTGCCAATGATTTTTATTTGCGCGCCACCGTTTGTCTGCGCCATAATTGCAGCCCAGTTGTTATTATTAAAAATATTTTTCTGACCGGAAGAATTCCCTCCGATTATCAACTGCCTGTTGTTATTGCTCTGCCAGAAAATTCCGAAATGAATTCCATTGTTAAACGTATTTCCCTGTATAGTGGAATTTACTCCATTATGCAAATAAATTCCCTGCGTTACAGAATTAAAAATATTTTTGTCTGTAACATTTATACTTTTATTGCCGCCTGAGCCATCTCCTTCAATAGCAGTATTCAGAATAGTATTGAAATTATTCTGCTGAATAGCAGCATACGAATTGGAAATTTTAATTCCATACTGGCCCCGGTTAAAAGCATTTTTGAAAGCGCTGCTGGAAGGGTCGCCAATAATTACCGTGCTTGTTGTATTTAAAATTTCAATGCTTGTTTTTCCTTTATATGCTCCGTTATCCTGAACTCCGGTTAATTGCTGCCCGAAAAATTGGTCTTTCAATGGAAGCATATGGGAAAAAGCACAACCAACTGTTCTTATATTAGAGCCGGAAACATTTGTAAGTCGAAGATGTGTTCCGTTGGCATTAAACTGAGCGTTGCTCAGGTTTACTTTCGCATTCGTACCGCCCGCATCTATGGCAATTTTTGCATCGCGAATCACTGGATGAAGCGAAGTATTGCCGCTGTTATTCATAACTAAATTTCCTCCGTCATCAACTATGATTCCCTGCCACATTGAATTGCACTGCACCCCTGCCAGCAATGTATTATCTAATATTAGTTGTGCGCCTTTTTGCACTTCAAGCGTTGCGTTTGGGCCAAATTCAAAAAACATGTTTCCCATTGCGAGAGTTAAACCAGTGGGAATTGTAAGCTTTGTCTGAATTCTTATAACAGGCGGATTTGAAGTGCCTGTAATATCATTGCTCTGCATTGTCCATACTTTGATGGGAGGAGTATTTGGCGCGGTAAAACTGGTGGCAGTATAGGCAAGCGGAGTAATGTTGAACGAACTGTAATTCTCCCCGTCAATCTGATCGGGCAGGGTAAAAAAATCGGGCCAGTTTGAAAAAAAACCACCGTTATTGTTTTTGCCGGGTGTAATCGAAGAAATATTTGAATTGGTAGGGCCAATTATGTTGTTGACTGGATCGATGGGAATTGCAACATTTGATTTTGCCGCATAAATAAAACCATTCTGCGCTAATTCTAATTGCGAGAATCCAAGCCCCTGAACATCTGAATTAGTAATACGCGTTTGACTTGAAGTGTTGTTTACAGGAACATAAAACACCCCATCACTTCCTGCCCCCACAAATAATTTTGTGCTTGTTGCATCAAATTCCACACCGCGTCCCATGAACCGGTTCACATCAATTATTCCCACATTAAACTGCTTCACTATGTTGTTAAAATTTCCTGTGCTTGCAGTGAGTCCTATGATATTATAATTGTAAAGAGTTGGAAATTGATGCAAACTTCCCCATGCCAGCCATTTTCCATCGGGCGAAAGGTCCATTTCCATAGTATGATAATCAAAAGAGCCAGGAATTGCAAGCACCTGCCAATCGGATATACCGGTGAAATTATTACTCGCATCAGGAACCGAAATTGTAAATCGCTCAAGATGGCTGCGCATTACATATACATAGCGCTTGCCGCCTACATTTTTTCCAACCGCAATGCCGCCCCACGAACCGTCAAATTTGTCAGTCCAGATAGTATACGGAGTGTTCCGATAGTTACTTGACACAACAACGGGGCTGCCCGATGACATATCTATTACCGTAGCCCACAACTCCATGGGACCAAAATCAATTGGCTCGTCTTCAATAAAAAACACATAATATTTTTTCTTATTGCAGGCGTCATTATCCATAAAAGGCACGATAGCAATTTCATTTTTTCCTATGTGAGTGGCATTATCTCCGAGAGGAGAAATGGCAGTGGAACTGCCCGCTTTGTATATGTTATCATCCGAACAATAGAACATAAGATTATTGTTTGCATCATATATTCCGTTCGCTTCATGGGTAACAGAAACTCCGCTTGAAATACTTGTAATCGTAGGAATTGGATTAGAAACATCTGCCTGATTGGGAGGAATCACCCAGTTTCTCATTTGAGTTTGTGAAATGGAAACATTGCAGCAAGAAAAAACAATTACTGCGAACAATGAATAGAGTAATGATGTTTTCATTGTAATAGGTTTAGTTTTTATTGAATAATAATTTTGGAAATAAATTCATGGCTATTAGAATACACCTTAAGAAAATAAATTCCTGCAGGGGATTTTTTTTCAATCATAAATTGTTTTTGCCCAGGAGCGATTTTATTTCTTTCAATCAATTCCCCAAAAAGATTAAAAATTTCGTAATGCATTTCCGTACTACCAAGAGGTTCAGGAATACAAACAGTAGCCGTAGAAACAAGGGGATTTGGAAATACAAGAATGTTATTCTTTATTGACAGTATTTGATTTATTCCAGTAGTTGTAAAACCAGCACTATCCGTTTTAACAAGGAAAATTGAGTAAGGAGCCCAACTGTCGCTTTCACCAGTAACAATGTAACCGCCATCGTTTGTTTGTCGGATAAAATATCCTAAATCAGGACCGCTTCCTCCAAAGTTTTTGGTCCATAAAGTATCTCCAAGATTATTCGTTTTGATTAAATAAACATTACCATAACTATTTGGAGGCATTGCAATGCTTCCGCCCATAATATATCCACCATCATTTGTCTGCTGAACCGAATAAGCGTTGTTAGAAACAAGTGTATCATATTTTTTTGTCCACAAAGTATCGCCTACAGAATTTGTTTTTACCAGATAAGAAACAAGATTACCAGTAGAAGAAATGGTTTGTATCCCCGCAATTATATAGCCGCCATCAGTAGTTTGCTGAACAGAAAAACCGCGCGCCTGATTGCTACCTTTAAAAACTTTTGTCCATAGTGTATCACCCGCTGAATTAGTTTTAATTAAATATGCATCTATTTCTCCGGGGTTAGAACTAAAAGTATATCCCGTAATAATATAACCGCCATCTGTTGTTTGCTGTAAAGAAGTTCCCACATCAGCATCTGTCCCTCCAAAAGTTTTGGTCCATGCAGTATCGCCACTGGAGTTGGTCTTGACTAAAAAGACATCATTACTTCCCGCGCCTTTTGCTGAGGTGTAACCACAAACGATATAGCCGCCATCAGTGGTATTCTGAATGCATTCAGAAACGTTGGCGCCCATTCCTGCGGTAATTGTTTTCGTCCAAGCCGTGTCACCATTTTTATCAGTTTTTAATAACCATATTTTGCTATTGGTAGATGAAATAGCATCCTTGTCTCCTACAGCAATAAATCCGCTATCGGGTGTTTGCTGAATAAATGTTCCGCCATCGTTATTTGTACCTCCATAAGATTTTAACCATTTGAGATTTCCTACAGAATCAGTTTTTAAAATAACAACATTGTTATTGCCTGCATAAACAGAATGAGTCCCTGTAATTATATACCCTTCGTCAAAAGTTTGCTGCACACACTGCCCGCTATAACAATTAATAGTATCGTAGTATTTTTCAAAAGTGATTTGAGCAAAACAGTTGGCAGTTGGCAGTAAGCAGTTGGCAAAAAATACAAAAGAGAAAACAAAAGAAGAAAAAAATATTTTTACCTGCCTGCGCATGGAGGAAGGATTGAAACAACGCTACAAACGTAAGAATATTTTTTTGAAAAACAAACTGCAATAAGAATAAAGATTAATTTTTTCATGTGGTTGTAATTTAAAGATTACTGTATGATGAATTTTCCGCTGAACAGGAATTTTGTTTTACTTGTTACAGCATAAAAATAAATTCCGGCAGAAAGCCCCTCTTTGTAAAAACTGGTCATTGCATTTGTAATTTTAATATTTCTTATTTCCTTACCCATGCTATCAAACACTTTCATTTCCGCTTCAGGCCAGAGATTAATATTGTTAATATATAAAACTGATTTTTCGGAAAACGGATTGGGAAACAGTATTCCTTTTACTTCCTGTGCCTCATTAGAGAATATACTTGTAAGCGTATCTGAAATTTTTACGAGATATAAATCTAAATCTCCATTACCAAAACTATATGTGTTGCCTCCTAAAATTAGCGAACCATCGGATAAGTGTTTTATAACAACAAAGCCATCAGGAGAATTTCCACCAATTAAAACAGACCAGATTTGATTGCCGTTCGTATCGGTTCTAACCACATAACCATCCCTGTTTTTTGCTCCAAAACTATCTGTCCAACCGGCTATGGCATAGCCACTATATACTTTAATTGCATCATAAGAATATTCTCCTGCAGGTCCGCCATACGTTTTTATCCATACAGCATTACCATTGCTATCAGTTTTTACAGTATACATGTTTTCCATCACCGAAGGAAATTTTCCTTCTTCTCCGGTAGCAATAAATCCTTTATCGCTTGTTTCATAAATTGAATATGCCGATTCCCAAAGCGTATCAACGCCAAAAGTTTTTGCCCAAAGCGTATCTCCGTTGCTATCCGTTCTGATTAAAAATATGTCAGTATAAGTAGTATCTGAAAAACTCCGCGTTTCTCCAGAAAGTATAAATCCTCCATCTTTTGTTGTATTGAGTGAATGATACTCTGTAATATCAGCTTTTGAACCCCCATATTTCTTTGACCAGAGCATATTGCCATTTGAATCAGTTCGGATTAATCTTATATCATTTCCATCAGGATAGCCGGGTAGACCGCCTTCCGTACCCACCACTGCATAACCGCCATCAGATAATTGCACTACGCCTGAACCCCAGTTGCAGCAAATTGTTCCTCCGAATCTTTTCACCCATTGGGGGTTTCCGCTTCCATCGGTTTTTAATAATCCTATCGAATATTGCCCGGTTGTTGTATCCCAGAATTGCCCTGTTATTATATATCCATAATCATTGGTTTCTTTAATATCGTATGCGTATTCGCCCCAATTAATGATTCTGGTCCACAAGGAATCACCGTTAGAATCGGTTTTTACCAAATAAATGTTATAGGTAGGTTTTGTGTAACCAGCTAATATATATCCGCCATCGCTTGTTTCAGAAACAGAATATAAAGCATCTTCTCCTGTACCGCCAAAAGTTTTCTGCCATAATATATTTTGGGAAAAAGAAAAATTTTTACAGAAGGAAAATAATAAAAGACAAAAAAGTATTTTTAATTTCTTGCGCATGAGGTGTAATTGAAACAACGCTACAAACCTAACAATATTTTTTTAAAAAACAAACGGAGGAGGGAATAAAGAATAAGGTAAAAGGTATAAGGCGGAAGGAAGCCGGCTTTCACTATTCATCCCTTCCCCGGTTTTTTCGGAAAGCGGGTTTCATCTTTCTTTTCTACGGGCAGCGGAAGCATGTCAAACACTACTGTCTGACAGGTGATGTAAAAAAACTTATTAAGTTTTTTCCAGCTTGGTTTGGAAGGGCGCATGTCGGTAGTCGGTTGAAATTTGTCGAATAAAATATTCCACCATGTTTCATAGTTGTTTTCCATCCATGCCAGCAGTTGCTCGTGGTTTTCAAATTCATGAATAAGAAACACCAGTCCGGCTCCGTTATCATCCATCGGTTCCCAGTCAATGCCTGTCTGCCTGAACGCCAATTTGTAAAATAACTCAGTGGGTACTGCATGAATTATGGCCCGGTTTACAAATTCCATGTACATTTTTTCATTAACGGATAAGCACCGCAAATATTTTGCCATTTGCCGGTTACTCGGCAAAACGACCGGTTACTCAACGAGCAATTGCCTGCCAAAGTTTTAGACGAGCGCGGGTGTTTCTCCTATGAGAATAGGAGTTTCTTCCATGAATGAGGCAAATTCCCCTATGAGAAAAGCAATTTCCATAGGGGAAATTCAGAGTTTGGCACACTGTTGGATATAGGTATGCTTAACTGCGAACTGTAAAACTAAAAACAGGGAACAGTAAAAAAGATGAGAGAGAAAAAGTACACAACAAAAATTCCCTGCGATGGCAGGGAAGAACGGAGTACCCCCGATAACAACAGGGGTTGTCAATCCTTCCGTTCCGTAAACAGGCAGCGTGCCGGTTTTAAATTCAACAGTGAAGCGGAATGTGCGGAGGGTAAAGTGAAAGGAGATATAAAAAATGGCAAAACAGAAAAAAGCGACTGAAACCACTTCGAAGAAGAAGTTGGATTTTATTCCCAAAAGGAAAGGCAACCGCATTCTCTGGTCAACGAACATGCGCGCGAAAATTCAAACGCATGGTCCGAACCTCAGTTTGACAGGACAGGAAGTTACCGATAGCGTCAACTTTATTGACGGCTATACGAATACCGAAGCCGCGCTCGATGCCGTTAAAGTGGATGCACATAATAAATCCAAAGCGGTAAAGAACGCGCTGAAGGCAATGACTTCCGACCTGCGCAAAAAAGCCAAACGCATGAAAAACTGCAATGGCTATACCGATGCGATTGGCAAAGACCTGGAAATTGAAGGCGCTGAGCACCTGGCTCATCTTGATTTGTACAAACCGAAAATCAGGAAAGCGTTCATAGATTCCGGTTTTGTGCACATCTTAGCGATGAAAGGAGATGCCGAAGCATACAACGTGTATGCCCGCCTGAAAGGTCAGACAGCGTGGATGCTGATTGGCTCCAAGGTGAAGTACACGCCTTTTGTGGATAACCGCTTGTTGTCAACCCCCAACGTTCCCGAAGAACGGGAGTACAAACTCCATGGCGTATTCGGTGACCGTGAAATCGGGCTCGACAGCAGCATAGCATCTATTGTGTATGGAGGATAACCAAGCCGCGAAAATCAAAACATCATTGTCCGTTAATTCGAACCGTGATTGTACCTGACCCCGGAGAAGCATAGTAACCGGGGTTTGGTGTTTTGATTGTACCTGACCCCGGAGAAGCATAGTAACCGGGGTTTGGTGTTTTATGCCCCGCCATCCGAATTACTTCACCACGCTCACATGCCCTATATACTCATGCACCTTGTCAAAAATATCGGTAAGTTTCACCTTCCACACATACACATCTTCCTGCACCAGGTCGTTGCTGTTTCCGCCTTCCACCTTTGAATCCCACTTGCAGGCAGAGGACATGCCGCCCTGCCCGAATTTATCCCAGTCCACATTTTTGCCGGAGTAATGGCAGTCATAAATCATATTTCCCCATCGGTCAAAAATCCAGATATTGTAATCCTTCACCCCGCGGCTCTTTCCGAAGAAAACATCGTTGATTCCGTCCCCGTTCGGAGTTACGCAGTTGGGAATGTAGAACGAATATTCGGGAGTAAGCGTTACTTCGTGGCAGGTGCTGTCGTAGCATCCGTGCACATTCTGAACCGATACGCAGACATTAAAGGAATAAAAATCATTGTTAGTCGCCACCGCAGAATAAGAATGGGCGGGGTTTGTATTCTGGTTGTTGGAAGAGTTTCCGCTCACCGTGGGCGAGCCGTCACCGAAATCCCATGTCCATTGCGTAACATCATTCGTCCATTGCGGGCAGAAATAGAATTGCGGGTCATTCACGCTGGCTTCGTTGGTGTTCATGCAAAAGTCAGCATTGGGCCATCCGAAAATGGTAATATAATTTGGCTGGAATAAAGTATCCTTGCAGCCGTATTGCGTGGTAACAATTAACTGAACGCCATAGGTGCCCGGTATGCTCCAGGAAGAACAGCCGCTTTGCGCAGTGGAAGTTGCCGGAGTTCCCCCGGGAAAATTCCAGTACCAGTTGGTAAGGATGCCGTCCGTTGATGTTGATAAATCCGTAAAGCAGAATGTCTGGGGAGAGCATCCGCTGTCGGGTTTTGTAAAAAGGGCGACAGGAGGATTATAAACCGTCACGGGTTTATTCACGGTATCCTTGCATCCCTGCGGAGTGGTAACAATGAGCGTTACGGTATAATTGCCGGCTGCGGTAAATACATGCGAAGGATTTTGCAGGGCGGAAGTATTATTTCCCGAACTCGGGTCACCGAAATTCCACGACCACGCGTTCACAGTGGAAGTGGAACCATCCGTAAAATTAGTGGATGCATTTAAGCACACTGCCGTGCTCGAAAAATTAGCAACCGGAAGCGCGTAATTGGTAACCTGAAGCGGTGTGGAACTCTGGCATCCGCTGTCTGATGTAACCGTAAGGAAGACAGTGTAGGTATTGGGCGCAGTAAATATATGGCAGGGGTTTTGCAGCGTTGAAGTGTTGGAAGGCGAACTCGGGTCGCCAAAATTCCAACTCCAGCCCGTAATGCTGCCCGAAAAAATACTTGAACCGTCTGCAAAACTGGTGCAGCTGCCGAAACAAACGGGAGTGTAGGTGAAGTTGGCAACGGGCAGCGGGTTCACCACCACCGTTGTAACATTCGAATCTTTGCATCCATAATTATTTGTTACCACCAGCATGATCGTGTAAGTACCCGGGCTTCCAAAAGTGGTGGTGGGATTCTGCGAAGTGGAAGAAGACGGATTTCCTCCGGTCATAGTCCAGTTCCATGCGCTGATGGTATTGTTCCCGGTAGATAAATCAGTAAACGTGGTAAGATTATTAAAGCAAACATTGTTTCCGCTCAGGTTGGCAACGGGAGGCGGATTGAAGGATACCGGCATAGAAATAGTAGAAGTGCATCCTCCCTGGCTGGTAACCGTAAGCGAGGCGGTATAATTTCCCGGAGGATATGACACAACAGGATTCTGAGAAGTAGAGGTTGCCGGATTTCCGCTCGGGAAACTCCAGCTCCACGATACAATCGGGTCGCCTTGTGCTGCCACGGAAGCATCAGTAAACGTGGTGGCTTGTCCCGCGCACACGGAAGTAACCGTAAATGCCGCCTGCGGTAAGCCATTTACATTAACTGTATGGGTAATGGAAGCCGTGCATCCTGCCGAACAGGTTACAGTAAGCGTGACGGAATAATTTCCGGCATTGGGATACGTAACCGTTGCAGTGGAAGTAGTGGCGGAAGTGGGATTCCCCCCGGGAAAACTCCAGTTCCATCCGGTGATGGTTACATTGGAAGGAATTGCCGTACTGCTGTCCATAAAAGTAAACGTGCCGCATTGTCCCGTGAAATTAAAATTCGGCTGCACGGTTGCAGGAACATACAGTAAATGAAAGTTACATCCGGACGGCTGCTGAACTTCTACAGTAAGAGTATCTCCCGGCTGGGAAGTATAGGTGATGCATTGCTGTGTTCCCTGCGGAGGTGGAATTGGGCTGCCATTCACATACCATTGATAAGTATAACTTATATTAGGGTCAACAGGTCCGCATACGGTGGCTGTATTTCCCACGCAGCCGCCAGCCAGCGAAGCAGTGCCGCATAAAAAGTCCCAATAAGAATAACAAAAATGCCCGCCATAAACGCAATCACAATTTGTTATAACTACATTTAATGTTTGCCCAACATATTGTGAAAGGTTTACTCCCACCAAGGTCCAGGGTTTATACTGGTCGGAGAACGGATAGGCGCAGCAGGCAGCAGGGTTTACTTTGTAAAAACCAGGAATACTTGGGCCTCCTGTGTAAATAAGCGGAACGCATTGTACCGGATTACAATTATTATCATAAATAGTAATTTCACAATAAGGTTGTTCGTTTGGAAGATGCCCCGCATCTTCAATTACGATGGCATAAGCAAAAACAAAATTGGTATCCTGCGCAGTTACATTTAAAGGATAAGTAAGTTGTTCGCAGTTTGAACCAACACCGCAGTTGTCGCCAATTTTTATGGATTGATTTCCAAAACCCGGGCAAACCACCGGAATAGGCGGGTCGCCTGCATTGGGTCCAGGGGTGTTGCAGTCAATTCCTGCACCGCTCGTAATATTGTAAAAAGTGGGACTGGTTGCGGGATTTGCATTAGGACCTGGGCCCCATGTAGGAGGATTTGAACCACTGTTCGTTCCATTCTGCCATTGCCATGCGCCCCAGCCGCTTTCAACGCCCAAGCCACCGCAAGGGGCGCTTCCGTTTGGTGTGCAATTTCCATTCGTTGCATTTGACCACTTATAATTCCCTCCCCGCTGAACCCAGAGTTTCCTTTGCGCAAGCAGTTTATCAATAACAGGTTCAAAAAGACCATCCTCCTTCATTTTTTTACGGATGGTTGCTTCATCCATCTGGCTGGTTTCATGCGTGGTAATCTGCATGTTTTTTTCTTTGTACTTCACTTCCTGTGCGGTTGCCGTTTGAAAGCAAAAAAGCGCAATCAGCGCTTCACAGAAAAGAAATCGGGAGAGGGTAAAAACTTTTTTCATGGGATTGAAATAGTTGGGGAATATTTTTTTTAGTGCGACCAAAGGTAAATTTTGCATAACCCAATGTCAAGTATTTAATGTTATTTTTTAATTCACATTTCTTTATTCGGCAATTAAGATAAATCCGGTATACGATGTTTCTTTCCCGTTTTTATTTTTCACAATCAGTTTCCATGTGAACCGCTCGCCTGTTTTTGCTCCGCTTCCATCCCACGAATCATTCTTATTAGAAGTTTTGAAAACCGTATTCATATTTTTATCAAACACCGTAAGCGTGAAATTGAAATCACCGTTTTGCAGCGAAGCCGGCATCCATGTATCGTTCAATCTATCGCCATTTGGGCTGAATGCATCGGGCGCAAGCGGGAAAAGATTTTCAATAGTTACATTTCGTTTATCCGCAGCAGTGCATCCAAAAGAATTTTTTGCAGTCAGCGTAACCTGATACGTTCCTTTTTTCATGTAATTGTGAACCGGATTTTTTTCCGAAGAGGTTTGCTTGTCGTCAAAGTTCCATACGTATTCGGAAATAGTATTTCCTTTCGCTTCAAAATTTATTTCGGAAGGATTGTTTTCTGAAGAAGTAAAATCAATTTCCACATAGGGAACAGGATTAACAGGGAGCGCAAGTTGTTTTTCATCCGAAAGGTTTTGCTTTGAGTCGGTGAGTTTAAGTTTCACGGTATAATTTCCCGCTTTTGCATAAACATGCGAAGGGGATTTTTCTGCCGATGTTCTTCCGTCACCGAAATCCCACCTGAACGCGCAGGAACTTGCCGCATTGTCAGCAATGAACTGAACGGCAGTTCCTGCACATGCAGTGGGCTGATTAAAATGGAACGTTGCATTGAAGGAAGAAGTAACAAGCACAGGCGAAGGTTCCTGCTTCGCCTGAATATTTTCCGGATTGGTTTTGTCTGATGTATTTTCTGCCGCAGTAGTTTTTTCTTCCTGCGTTTTAGTTTCAGCAGGAATATTTTTTTCTTTTACAGAATTTTTATTTTCGGAATTGTTAAGGGCCGCTGTTTGGTTTTTATTTTCTGCCGGTGTTTCTTGTTGCGCAGCATTTTCTTTTACCTTATTTATATCTGCATTCTGAGAAATAACTTTTTCTGCGTTGCTTTTTTCAGGCGAAGAAGAATTTCCCTGCATGAAGAAATAAATTAAACCCGCTGCCGCAATAACTCCTGCGGCAATTCCGGTAATTTTTCCTGCGCTGTAAGAAGATTTTCCAGCACCCGATTTGTTCAGGCGGTTCTGTATATCTTCCCAGTGAGCGGGATTATAATCTGCATTATAATTTTCAAGCGATGTTTTGATATGTTGTTCAAACTTGTTCATTGACTACTTTTGTTTTTTTTGCTAATACTTTTTTCAGGTTCTTTTTTGCTTTGGCGAAATTTGATTTTGAGGTTCCTTCATTTATTCCGAGTTGTTCTGCAATTTCTTTATGTGTGTATCCATCCACCACATACATATTAAATACGGTTCGGTAGGCGGGGGTAAGTTGCTGCACTGCTTCCATGATTTCACTGGCGCTGATGCTGAGAAATTCTTCTTCATTATTATTTTCTTCGGTTACTTCTTCTGCATTTTTTTCTACATACTCTGAATCGGCAAACAGCAGCGATTTTTTATTTCTCCGGTAGAAATCAATCGCGGTGTTAACCATTATTTTTCTCATCCACCCCTCGAGCGAGCCCTTGTTTCCGAAATGTTTCAGGTTCAGAAACACTTTTATGAATCCATCCTGCAAAACATCCAGCGCATCGTCTTTATCTTTTGTGTAGCGTAAGCAAAGTCCCATCATTGTTCCGTAAAACGATTCATAAATTTTTTGCTGGCAGTTGCGCTCGCCACGGATACATCCCTCAATAATTTCAAATAACGCTTCCGGGTTCTCTGGCAGATTCATCGGCTTTTCACCATTAAAGACGCGGGAACCGGAATTGGTTGCCTTTGAAATCAAAGTATTTTTTGAGGATTCTATGCTTTCTGCAGCCATTGCCTTGTTTATTAATTGAGCAGCCCAAAGGAAGAAAATTTATCGTTCAAAGTCAAGTTTTGAAAAGATTTATTTAAAAAGGAAAGTAGAAGATAATCAGCGCTTACAGCATTCCGACCATCTCTTTCATGATTTTTGTCATAAGCGGCTCGGCTTTTTCGGCAGCGCGTTGCACGTCTTCGTGAGTAGTGTTCATTATTCTTCCTTCCACGCCTACATCGGTGATGATGCTCATGGCAAAAACGGGAATGTTCATGTGATGCGCGGCAATTACTTCGGGCACGGTGCTCATGCCCACGGCATCTCCTCCGATAATGCGCGCATATTTATATTCAGCAGGAGTTTCTAAAGTTGGTCCTGTTAATCCCACATAAACTCCCTGCTGCACTTTGATATTATTTTTTTTCGCAACTTCTTTTGCTTTCGCGATTAAATTTTTATCGTATGCTTCGCTCATATCGGGAAAGCGAACACCCAGTTCATTTTCGTTTTTCCCGATGAGCGGATTAGGCATCAGGTTGATGTGGTCGGTGATAATCATCAAGTCGCCAATTGAAAAATCCGGATTTACTCCTCCGCTCGCATTGCTCACGAATAAATTTTTTATGCCGAGAAATTTCATCACGCGAACCGGAAAAATTACCTGCTGCATAGAATATCCTTCGTAATAATGAAACCGCCCTTGCATGGCAACCACTTTTTTTCCTCCCAGATTTCCGAAAATTAATTTTCCTGAATGTCCTTCTACTGTTGAAACGGGCATGTTAGGAATTTTTTCATAGGGAATTGTGTGAAGAATTTCTATTTCTTTCACTAATCCGCCAAGACCTGTTCCCAAAATAATTCCCACACTGGGTTCTCCCTTTAGTACCGGGGCAACTTGTTTCTTAATGAACTCCTCTGTGCTTTTGATTTGTTCTAATGACATAATCCGTTATTAGTTTATTGAACTCTTCTTTTTCTTTTTCATCAAAGGTAATTTCTATGGGAATATAATATAAAGGAAGTTTGTTCAGCACTTCCATAAATCCCGGTTGATCGAGCCGCATGGCATCTTTTTCAGTAGTAATAATTATTTTGTTTGCAGAAGAAATGCCGTTGAATTTTTCTATGAGTTGCATTACTTCCACCAGTGAATATTGATGATGGTCGGGATAATTAACCGGAATAATATTTCCTGCTTTTTCTTTCAAAAAATTTTCCAGCGGTTTTGGATTAGAGATTCCTGCAAGTAAAATACAAGTAAGATTAGTATCAAGGGAAATAGTTGATGTTCCGAAAACGGATACCGGTTCTCCGTAGTTGATGTGCGAAAAAAAAACATGCTGATGCGCCTCAGGATTTATTTTTTTATGAATGATTCTTTTTTCAACCGGAGAAAGAGTATCAGGACATTTTGTAACTACAATTATATCTGCGCGTTTTTTTCCCGCGCGCCATTCGCGCAAGGTTCCCACAGGCAAAAGAAAATCATCGTAATACATTTTTCCGTAATCGGTAAGTAAAATGGAAAGCCCGGCTTTCACTCTGCGGTGCTGAAAAGCATCATCCAGCAAAATTGATTTGAGTTCGGGAAACTGTGCGAAAAGTTTTTTTATTCCGTGCTTTCTGTTTTCATCTACGGAAACAATTACATCGGTGAATTTTTTTTTGAATTGCAGCGGTTCATCTCCGATTTGAAAAGAGCTTGAATTAGTGTCGGCAACTAAAAATCCTTTCGTGTGGCGCTTATATCCTCTGCTGAGTGTGGCAACAGAAAAATTTTCTTTTAGCAGTCGAATCAAATATTCTGTCATCGGAGATTTGCCGGTTCCGCCTGCCGAAAGATTTCCGATTACAATTACTCCTCTTTCAAATTCCTGTGAAGGAAAAATTCCGAAGTCATAAAACAGGTTGCGGAAAAAAATTACAATGCCGTAAAGCATTGCAAACGGGAATAATAAAAGGCGGAGGAAATTCATTTTATAAAAGTACGAATAACATTAGTAAGTTTGGGGCATGAAATCAAAAGTAATATACATTCTTCTTTTTTTGTTTCATTTTTTCAATTCGCAAGAAAATTTTTCACAGACCATGAGAACGATTGATAGTTTATTGCAAGTCCTTGAGAAAATAAATGCAGATACTGCAAAAGTAAAGATGATGAATAATATTTCATGGGAATACCGTACAGTGAATCCTCTGAAATCCCTTGAGTATGCAAGACAAGCGCTGCAACTTGCGCAAAAAATAAATTTCAAGAAAGGGCAAGCCAGCAGCTATAACAGTATTGGCGCTACCAATTGGCAGCAGGGAGATTATGTGTCTGCGTTGAATAATTATATTAAGTCCGTAAAAATCCGAGAGGAGTTAGGTGATAAAAACGGGATTGCTGCCAGCTACAGCAATATAGGAAGCATTTATTATTCTCAGGGAAATAATACTCTTGCGCTTGAAAATTATTTTAAATCCTTAAAAATAAAAGAAGAGATAAAAGACAGTTCGGGCATGGCGCACAGTTATGTTAAAATAGGCGCTGTTTACCACGAACAAAAAAATTATTCGAAGGCATTGGATAATTTTTCAGCCGCATTGAAAATTTTTGAAACCGTAAACGATAAAGCAGGAATAGATATGAGTTATGGAAATATGGGAGTAGTGTATAAAGAGCAGGGAAATTTTTCCCTTGCATTGGAATATCAATTAAAAGCATTAATGATAAGAAAAGAACTTGGCGATAAAAATACTTTGTCGGATTCTTATATTAACATCGGAGACCTTTATGAAGAGCAAAACAAACATGCAGATGCAATTAAGTATTTTAATAAAGCATTGGACATTGATAAAGAAATTGGCGATCAAGATGGAATGAAACATGTTTATGACGGACTGTCTATATCATACGCGAAACAAAATGATTTTAAATCCGCTTACGAATACCACAAAAAATATTCTGATGTAAAAGATTCCATGCTGAATGAAGAATCTTCCAAGCAGATAGCCGAAATGCAAACCAAATACGAAACCGAGAAGAAAGAGCAGCAGATAATTTTATTGAACAAAGACAAAGAACTGCAGGATGCGCAACTGAACCGACAGAAGATTGTGATTTGGTCGGTTGCCGGAGGATTTTTAATTGTGTTGATACTTTCCATTTTTATTTTTCGTGAGAGAAAGAAATCAGAAAAACTTTTATTGAATATTCTTCCAGCTGAAACCGCAAAGGAATTAAAATCAAAAGGTAAAGCTTCTCCGAAATATTATGAAAGTGTAACCGTAATGTTCACCGACTTCAAAGGATTCACAACCATTGCAGAAAAATTATCTGTCGAAGAATTAGTTTCGGAATTGGATTTTCTTTTCAAAAAGTTCGATGAGATAATTTCAAAATACAACATTGAAAAAATAAAAACAATCGGAGATGCGTACATGTGCGTAAGCGGATTGCCAACTCCGAATGCAAATCATGCAGAAGAAATTGTGAAAGCGGGATTAGAAATCCAAAATTGGATGATTGAACAAAATGGAAAATGGAAATTGAGAATTGGAATTCACAGCGGTTCTGTCACCGCAGGAGTGGTAGGCGATAAAAAATTCGCTTACGACATCTGGGGAGACACGGTGAACGTTGCATCGCGCATGGAGTCATCGGGCGAAGCGGGAAAAATAAATATTTCGGGAGCAACATACGAACTCGTAAAAAATTCCCCCTTAACAAAGGGGGATAAAGGGGGTTGTCAATTCACCCACCGCGGAAAAATTCCTGCAAAGAACAAAGGAGAAATTGAAATGTATTTTGTCCAAAGGACTCCTTACGGAGTGGAAAGGATATGAAACAAATTTTTTATATGTCTTTTTTTCTTTTCTGCTCCTGGTGCTTTGCAGGGCATAGCAAAATAGATTCTTTACAAACTATTTTGAAAACTGCAAAAGAAGACACGAACAAAGTAACTATCCTTAACGAACTATGCAGGCAATTATGGCAAAAAGGACAGTACGACACTGCGTACATACATGCTGAGAACGCAAAACGGCTTTCCGAAAAAATAAATTTCAAAACAGGTCTTGCCGATGCTTACAACAACATGGGCACCATCTGTAAAAGCAAAGGCGATTATAAAGAGGCGATTAAATACCATCTTCTTGCATTACAAATCAGAAAAGAAATTGGTAATAAAAAGGGAATTGCTGCTTCCTATAACAGTATCGGGCTGGTTTATTCACACGAAGGAAATTACCCCGATGCACTTAAAAATTATTTTCTCTCTTTGAAAATAAAAGAAGAAATTTTACAAAATGCAGAGCATATTAAAAATGCCGGTGATATATATGCCGGCAAAAGAGGAATCGGAACTACATATAATAACATTGGAGGCATTTATGCACGTGAAGGCGAATATTCGCAGGCGCTGAACTATTTTTCACAGTCCTTGCAGGTCAGGCAGGAGATTGCGGATAAGCAAGGAATTGCCGATTGCTACCACAATCTCGGCAGCGTTTACCAGAATCTGAAAAATGATTCGGAAGCATTAGAAAATTATTCGCGCGCGCTAAAAATGTTTATGGAAATCGAAGACAAGGACGGCATAGCCATGTGTTATGATAATATGGGCATCATTTACAAAAACCAAGGCAAAACAGCAGATGCCCTCACCAATTATTTGCACTCTTTGAATATAAACCAAGACATCGGCAGCAAACAAGGCATGGCTGCTGCTTCTATTAACATTGGTGTAGTTCTGACGATAGAAAAAAAATATATAGAGTCGCAAAACTATTTAGATAAAGGATTAAAATTAGCCAATGAAATAGGAGAAAAAGAGTTTATTAAAGAAGCATATAGCGGTTTATCCGATTTATCCGCAGCCAAAGGCGATTTCAAATCCGCCTATGATTATCACCAAAAATATTCGCAGATAAAAGATTCCATACTCAACGAAGAATCCTCCAAGCAAATTGCCGAAATGCAAACAAAGTATGAAACCGAAAAAAAAGAACAGCAGATTACTTTATTAAATAAGGATAAAGAATTACAAGATGCGCAACTGAACCGACAGAAGATTGTGATTTGGTCGGTTGCCGGAGGATTTTTAATTGTGCTTGTGCTTTCTTTGTTCATATATAAGGAAAGAAGGAAAAGCGAAAAACTTTTGCTGAACATTTTACCTGCCGAAACTGCGAAAGAATTAAAAGCGAAAGGCAAGGCATCTCCAAAATATTATGAGAGCGTAACCGTAATGTTCACCGACTTCAAAGGGTTCACCACCATTGCAGAAAAATTATCTGCCGAAGAATTGGTTTCAGAATTGGATTTTCTTTTCAAAAAGTTTGATGAAATCATTTCCAGATATAACATTGAAAAAATAAAAACAATTGGTGATGCCTACATGTGCGCCAGCGGGTTGCCTCTTCCAAATGAAAATCATGCAGAAGAAATTGTGAAAGCGGCATTGGAGATTCAGAATTTTATGAAAAGTTTGGAGTTGGGGGTTCGGAGTTCGGAGACAAATACAAATCACCCAACTCCCAACTCCTCACTCCACTCTTTGAGAATTGGTATTCACAGCGGTCCCGTTACCGCAGGAGTGGTGGGCGATAAAAAATTTGCCTATGACATCTGGGGAGATACGGTGAATACCGCTTCGCGAATGGAATCATCAGGCGAACCGGGAAAAATAAATATTTCAGGAGCAACTTACCAAATCCTTCAAGGTTTTGAAAACCTTGAAGGATTAGAATTCAAGTTTCGCGGAAAAATCCCTGCCAAGAACAAAGGAGAAATTGAAATGTATTTTGTGGAAAATAAAGTGTAACAATGAAGAAATTTTTTTACTGTCTGTTTTTTTTCATGGTTGTAGTTTTTTCTCACGCCCAACAAAAAAAACTCGATTCCCTTTTTTCTGCTTTTAAAGTTTCAAAAGAAGATACAGGAAAAATTAAACTTCTGAATTCCATTTCAATGATTCTTCTTAAGAATAATCCCGATACAACCATTATTCTTTCTGGGCAGGCAAAAAAACTTGGCGATGAACTTCTTCCCTCGGCAAATGAAAAAACGCAAATTGTTCTTCAAAAAAATATTGCACTGGCGTGTACCAACATTGGTCTTGCTTACACCCATTTGGGAAACCACAATAAGAGCGAACACTATTTACATGAAGCGTTGAAACAATTTGAACGGATGATTGAAAATCGTAACCCAACTGTTTCGCTGGAAGGCAAAACCGGAAAAGCAAGTGTATATAATAATTTGGGAAGTATTTTTCTGGTAGAAGCCAACTACGAAAAAGCAATTGAACAATATTTCAATGCGCTTAAAATGTATGAGCAGATTGAAGATAAAAAAGGAACCGCCAGTGTGATGAATAATATCGGAAATGTTTTTTACAAGCAGGGCAATCTTGCAGGTGCATCCGATTATTTTCAAAAATCATACGAGTTAAAAAAAGAAATCGGTGACAAAAAAGGAATGGCGCATACATTGAGCAATCTTGCGAATATTTATGCCGACCAAAAAAAATATGATAAAGCAATTGAATATTACCAATCCGCTTTAAAAGCAGAAGAAGAAATAGACGATAAGCGTGGAGTTGCCGGAGACATGAGCAATATTGGAAATATTTATGCCGACCAAAAAAAATATGATAAAGCATTGGAATATTATATCAAAGCAAAAAAAATAAAAGAAGAAGTAGACGACAAATATGGCTTGGCTCAATTGCTGAACAGTATCGGCAGCCTGTATTTTCATCGTCATCAATATAATGAAGCAATCCAAAATCAACTGCAGGCGCTTTCATTGTCACGCGAAATTAATGCTATGGAAGTTGTGCAAAGTTCCTATAAAGGCCTTTCCGAAATTTATTCTGAAACAAAAAACTTTACACTTGCTTATGAGTATCACCAAAAATATTCTGAAGTAAAAGATTCCATTCTCAACGAAGAATCCTCCAAGCAAATTGCCGAAATGCAAACAAAGTATGAAACCGAAAAAAAAGAACAACAAATTACTTTATTAAATAAGGATAAAGAATTACAAGATGCGCAACTGAACCGACAGAAGATTGTGATTTGGTCGGTTGTCGGAGGATTTTTAATTGTGTTGATACTTTCCATTTTTATTTTTCGTGAGAGAAAGAAATCAGAAAAACTTTTGCTGAACATTTTACCTGCCGAAACTGCGAAAGAATTAAAAGCGAAAGGCAAGGCATCTCCAAAATATTATGAGAGCGTAACCGTAATGTTCACCGACTTCAAAGGATTCACAACCATTGCCGAAAAACTTTCTGCCGAAGAATTGGTTTCAGAATTAGATTTTCTTTTTAAAAAGTTCGATGAAATAATTTCCAGATACAACATAGAAAAAATCAAAACCATCGGAGATGCCTATATGTGCGCGAGCGGATTACCAACCGCCAATTCAAATCACGCTGAAGAAATTGTAAAAGCCGGAATTGAAATCCAAAACTGGATGCAAGAACAGAATGGAAAGTGGAGTTTGCGAATGGGAATTCATTCCGGACCGGTCACCGCAGGAGTGGTGGGCGATAAAAAATTCGCTTATGATATTTGGGGAGACACAGTAAATACCGCTTCAAGAATGGAATCATCGGGCGAAGCTGGAAAAATAAATATTTCAGGAGCAACTTACCAAATCCTTCAAGGTTTTGAAAACCTTGAAGGATTAGAATTCAAGTTTCGCGGAAAAATTCCTGCCAAGAACAAAGGAGAAATTGAAATGTACTTCATAGAGAAAATTTAACTCCCTCCGATAAATTAGTTATCTTCGCGTTCTTTTTTCAAAACATGTATGCAGAAGATTCGAAACATTGCCATTATCGCGCACGTTGACCATGGAAAAACCACGCTTGTAGATAAAATTCTTCACACCTGCCAGCTCTTTAGAGAGAACCAGCAAACCGGGGAACTCATTCTTGACAACAATGATTTGGAACGCGAGCGCGGAATTACTATTCTCGCAAAAAATGTTTCTGTAAATTACAAAGACACCAAAATAAATATCATTGACACGCCCGGTCACGCGGATTTTGGCGGAGAAGTGGAACGTGTGCTTAACATGGCGGATGGAGTTTTACTTTTAGTGGATGCTTTCGAAGGACCGATGCCGCAAACAAGATTCGTTCTGCAAAAAGCGCTCGAGCAGGGATTGAAAGCAATTGTTGTAATTAATAAGGTAGACAAACCGAATTGCCGTCCCGATGAAGTGCACGATGCGGTGTTCGAACTTTTTTTCAACCTCAACGCGAACGAAGAGCAATTAAATTTTGCAACTGTGTATGGCTCTTCCAAACAAGGTTGGATGGGAAAAGATTGGAAAACTCCTTTGAAAGATATTTTATTTCTTCTCGATTCAATCATCGAACATATTCCTTCCGCGCCCGTGCGCGAAGGAACTTTGCAATTGCAAATCACTTCGCTCGATTATTCTTCTTTCATAGGAAGAATTGCAGTAGGAAGAGTTTTTCGCGGAGAGATAAAAGAAAACATGCCCGTTTCGCTGGTGAAGCGCGATGGAAAAATTATGAAGTCGTGCGTGCGCGAACTTTTTATTTTCGAAGGGCTGGGTAAAAAGAAAATTTTTTCTGTAAAAGCGGGAGACATCTGCGCTTTCACGGGCATTGAAGGTTTTGAAATCGGAGATACGATTGCCGATTTTGAAAATCCGGAAGGACTAAAACCCATCGCGATTGACGAGCCCACGATGAGCATGCTCTTTACAATAAATAATTCTCCCTTCTTCGGCAAGGACGGAAAATTTGTTACATCACGGCATTTGAAAGAAAGATTGGAACGCGAACTGGAAAAAAATCTTGCTATGCGAATGGAAGAAACCGGCTCGCCTGATTCCTACATTGTTTACGGCAGGGGAATTCTTCATCTCTCTATTCTGATTGAAACAATGCGCAGAGAAGGATACGAACTGCAAGTCGGGCAGCCGAAAGTCATCATCAAAGAAATTGACGGAGTGAAACACGAGCCCATCGAAGTTCTCACCGTGAATACTCCGCAGGAATGTTCGGGAAAAGTAATTGAGTTTGTGAGCCAGCGCAAAGGCGAAATGCTTGTGATGGAACCCAAGGGAGATTTAATTCACATGGAGTTTGACATTCCATCGCGCGGGCTGATTGGTTTGAGAAACGCAATTCTCACTGCCACCGCGGGAGAAGCCATCATGGCGCATCGCTTCAAATCATTTGAGCCGTGGAAAGGAAATATTCCCGGAAGAATTTCAGGAGTGCTCATCTCAAAAGAAAAAGGAGTTGCCGTTGCATTTTCAATGAACAAGCTGCAAGACAGGGGAAGTTTTTTTGTAGAGCCGGGCGATGAAGTTTACACGGGACAAATTGTTGGGCAGCATATTCGTCCCGATGATTTGGTAATTAATATCTGCACGGAAAAAAAACTCACCAACATGCGCGCAACCGGTTCGGAAGAAAAAATGACGATTGCTCCCAAAACCAAATTCTCCCTTGAAGAAGCCATGGAATATATTCAGAAGGATGAATACGTGGAAGTAACTCCCAAACATATTCGCATGCGGAAAATTCATCTGGATGAAAATGAAAGAAAGCGAAAAGAAAAGCAGGTAGAAGCAAATTAGTTATTAGTTGATTAGTTTTTGGTTTTGGTTATTTAGTTTGTGGTTATGGTTTTTAAAAACTATAACTGAAAACCGTAAAACTAAAACTACCAACTGACAAACCATAAACTGAAATGAAAATTAAAACAATCACTCAGTGTTTAGAATCCATCGCACCACTTTCTTTACAGGAAGAATATGATAATTCCGGTTTGCTCATCGGCAATGAAGAAAATGAAATCAGCGGTGTTCTCATCGCGCTCGATTGCACGGAAGAAGTTTTAGACGAAGCCGTCAAAAAAAATTGCAATCTCATTATTGCTCATCACCCAATTATTTTCAAAGGACTAAAAAAAATTACAGGAAGAAATTATGTGGAGAGAGTTGTGGAGAAAGCAATCAAGAATAATATTTCCATTTACGCCATTCACACTAATCTTGATAATGTTTCGGTTGGCGTGAATAAAAAGATTTGTGATAAACTTGGTTTGACGAATTGCAAAATCTTACTTCCCACATTCCCCCTTAATAAAGGGGGCGCACTCCGCATAGCGGAGGCGGGGGATGTTGGTTCAGGAATGATTGGCACATTAAAAAATCCTTCCACAGAAATTTCTTTTCTCAACAAAATAAAACGAGTGATGAAAGCAAAATCACTTCGTCATACTTCTTTGCCTGGAAAAAAAGTTTCCAAAGTTGCCGTCTGCGGTGGCTCGGGAAGTTTTCTTTTGGATGAAGCAATTAAACAAAAAGTAGATGTTTTTGTGACTGCCGATTTCAAATATCATCAGTTCTTTGATGCCGAAAATAAAATCGTAATTGCCGACATCGGGCACTATGAAAGCGAGCAGTTTACAAAGGAATTATTGCGCGATATGCTGATAGAAAAATTTTCTATATTCGCAACCCGTTTTAAGAAGGGAGAGAAGAAAATTTCTCTTTTTATTTCGGCAATAAACACGAATCCAATTAACTATTTATAACATGGCAAAAGTTTCCGAAAGAGAAAAAATTGACGCCTCGGTAGAGGAAAAACTCAGCGCGCTTTACGAACTTCAGGCGATTGATTCCAAGATTGACAAAATCCGCACGGTGCGCGGTGAACTTCCGCTCGAAATAAAAGACCTCGAAGATTCCGTGGAGCAGATTGCAACGCGCCTGGAAAAAATGCAGGAAGAAATGCGCCAGAGCGAAACAATTGTTTCCGATAAAAAAAATCTGATGAAGGATGCGGAAGCCGCTATCAAAAAATATAAATCGCAGCAGAACAAAGTGCGCAACAACCGCGAATATGAATCGCTCACTAAAGAAATAGAATATCAAACGCTCGAAATTCAACTGGCAGAACGGAAAATAAAAGAGTATAAGCAATCGCTCACTACCAAGAAAGAACAAATCGAATTGCAGGAAGAAGAACTCAAAGAAAGAAAAAGCCGCTTGAAAGAAAAGCAGGGTGAACTTGATGAAATTATTGCTGAAACAGAAAAAGAAGAATCTGCTCTTCTCAAAAAATCCGAAAAGGCGGAAGCAAAAATTGAAGACCGTTTGCTTGGCGCTTATAAACGCATTCGTTCCAATACGCGCAACGGGCTTGCCGTTGTTCCGATTGAACGCGATGCATGCGGTGGATGCTATTCAAAAATTCCTCCTCAGCGCCAGATAGATATTAAACTTCACAAGAAACTTATTGTATGTGAGCACTGCGGGCGTGTTCTCGTTGCTCCTGACATTGCCGAGAAAATAAAAGTGAAAGAGTAAAACATATTTTTTCAAATGAGAACGCTACCCGGAAACAGGTAGCGTTTTTGATTTTCCGTGTATTACTTCCGCAAATTTTTTATTTTCAATTTTACTTTCTGCCCAACTGATATAATCAAAATAATCGAAGGATTGTTTTTCGGAAGGACTATCTGTAAGAAAAATGAGTTGCTTCTTCAATTCAATGAAATAGTTATTTTTTTCTTTGCGCGATTCTGTTTTAATAATCGTTGGAAAAAATTCAAGGAGCAATGTTTCTGTCCGATAGCGTGATTTTTTTTCTTTTAGTTGACGCATCGCTGATTTTGTCAGCGATAAAACAAGGTCATAATGTTTGGCCTCATAATGAACAAGAATAAAAAACACACTCGTAAACATTTCAACATCTTCTCTCATATAAATTTTTACTTCGCTTCGGATTTTATTCAGCCACTCAATGCAGGCATGCAATTGACTTAATCCAAAATAAAATAAGGCAAGGTTCAGGCAGAGTGCAGTTTTTTCAAGGTCGTTTAATTTTTTATGGTAGGATTTTAACTCACTGCATATTTCTTTCACCGCATTTTCTCCTTCGTTGTACTTTCCTGTTTCAAGAAAATATAATACCGAATGATTTGCATATCGCATGAAATGAGTTTTGGCGGTTTCAGTATTCGGGCGGATAAACTTTTTTACTTCACGCATTCTTGTCAGGCAGCCGGGAACTTCTTCGTGTTTTCTAAGTTGCACGCAAGTCAATAAAAAATTATTCATAACCCTGAGGTAAGTAGAAACATGAAGTTTTAATTTTTCGGGATGCTGTTCAAAATGCTGCAGCATTTTTTTTGAATGTAAATGGGAATTGGGAATATCCCTTTTAATCTGGAAGAACAAATAGTATATCCAATGAAAATCTATTTTATCTTCAAACAGGGAAATTTTTTCAGGATGTTTCATTAAAGGATTTTGCAAAAGTTTCTGCGCCTGTTTGACTATGATTTCACTTTTTTTGCCTTGCGATTGCAGATAATATATGTAAAGTTTATTTTCCAGTATTTTATATTCCCGCGTGTGAAGCAATTGCTCAAGTGTTTTTTGTTCTTCTGACAGGAGTTTTTTCAGGGCAGGCATATCGTTGCGTTGAAAGACAAGCGTTTTTTCCCAGGGGCGAAAAAGTTCCAGCGAATAATGAGGCATGTTGTATTGTTCTGTTTTTTGTTTGGCTTTCTGAAGCAGTTTATCGCATTGCGCGTAAAGACCCTTCTCGCATAAAAATTCCACCTTGTGCAGCAAACTTCTCACTTCAGCATGACTGCTTTGATGGTATTGGTCCATGCATTTCAATATCTGGTTGTACAAATAATTTTTCAGCACAGGGAATTGTTTTCCGTAAGCATGCGCTGAAAGTTCTTTTTCATTATGCGCTGCCTGTCTGTCAACAGCATCGAACAAGCGGATGTATTTATTATTCCTTTCAGAAGCGTATAGTTTAGACCAAACCTTAAAAAATCTTTTTTCTCCTTTGGACAGCGATTTAATAAGAAGAAAAAGGTGGTCGGCTCCTGATTTAGTCATCTAATGATTTATACATTAATACAGGGGTAAATATAGGTGAAAATTATTATTTGCGTAGATAATATAAATTTAATCTTCTAATAATAACCAAATCATTTTGAAAATACAGGCATTTTGCGAAATATCTTTGAGTAGAAAAAAAGATCATTAACCAAATCCACTCAAATGAAAAAACTATTCTTCACTACCGCATGTATCTTTTCCGTTCTTCTTCTCCCTTTAGGGCAGGGGAAAACGCAATCTATTTCTTACACACTTGATTCCACCGCCTTCAGCGCAATCTCTCTCGAAACAGGTCCAACGCAAGTTCGGTTTGCCGATTTAAATAAAGACGGACACTTGGATGTTGTTTCCATCGGTGACCATGGAAGCCCGAACATTAATGCAAACGAGCATGGCATCACTGTTTTTTTAGGAAATGGAACGGCAAGCAATTGGCAACTTTATCAAAGCGGTGGTTTTGGCTATGGCGGTTGTGCTGTTGGTGATTTGAATAATGACGGCAATCCTGATATTGCTTACAGCATGCACCACAACTACGGAGGCGCGGGCGGAACAAAAATAATTGAAGCGCAACTCGGAGATGGAAGCGGAATGAGTTGGACTCCTTACGATGGCGGACTTGTTACAGGAGGAGAAACATACGGAATGCGTGGCACTGATTTGGGCGATGTGAACAATGACGGGCTGCTTGACCTCGGTTCAAATTCCATGGGCGCATCGCAGGGCGTTCACATTTATAAAAACCTTGGAACAGGAAACTGGCAGCATATTTTCAGCGCGGGGCAGGGAGGCGGAGCAGGAAATAATCTTCAGTTTGGCGATATGAATGGTGACGGCAATCTTGATTTTGCCGTTACCAGCGAATTCGGTGCAACATTTTTCGGAGATGGCAACGGAGGTTTTACGATGAAGACAAACGGCTTGCCGCCTGTAACAACGGCTTATGATCACTACGGAGATGTGTCGCTGGCGGATATTGATAACGATGGCGCGGAGGAGTTGGCGTTTACTTATGACGGGGGAGTTTATGTATATAAATGGAATGAATCCTCTCAGCAGTGGAATCAGAAGTTTTCCAGTTTGCCTTCCACCGATAATTATTTAATCGTGCGCCTTGCCGATATGGATGCGGACGGCTTCACTGACCTCATCACCATCAACGGAACGACTATGAAATTGGAAATCTGGAAAGGCAACGGTGGAACTTCCTGGACAAACATGTATTCCTTTTCCATGCCCGCAACTTTTTCCGCAGCCATTGATATTGCAATTGCAGACGCTGACCATAACGGCTATCCCGATATGTTGCTCTGGGGGCAATTTACAACAAGTATGTTCACTTACGGAAATAAAATCTGGTTGTTCAAAGCGGCTGTTACCGCTTCTGCGTTGAACGTAACGGAAACTTATCCGCAAGGGAATGAATGTTTCCCGAACAATGCGGTGCGTTTCATTCACTGGATTTCAGCGGTGCCGAATAATAATTCCTCTTCTGTTAAAATAGAATATTCCACTTCGGGAAATTCCGGTCCGTGGAATTTAATTTCATCCTCAGCGCCCAACAACGGAACTTACCAGTGGAATGTTCCTGCTTCGGTAAATTCTTCCAACTGTTATATCCGCGTTACTGCGACTGATAATGTTTCTTCAGCAACAGCAGTTTCCATGAATGTAAATCCATTTTCAATCGGGTGCAATTCTGCTACGGGAATATCGGAAGAAAATAATACAGCAGATATTTCTGTTTTCCCCAATCCATTTAGTTCGTCAACAACCGTTTCTTCTGAAATTAAAAACGGTTCAATTAAAATTTTTGATGTGACAGGAAATATCGTGAAGAATTTTTCAAATGTGAATTCATTTCCATCTACAATTGAAAAAGGAAATCTTTCTTCGGGATTATATTTTCTTGAATTAAATTCTGAAAGTAAAATTGAAAGAATGAAACTAATAGTTGAATAAAATTTGCAAAACAGATATGTTCTACTTGCATTTGTCTGCTCACTCATAAAACGTATTTTATGTAAATGAAAAAACTAATTCTCATTTCATTGGTTTTTTTTCTCCCATCAGGGCAGGGGCTTCTTGCGCAAACCATTGCAGGCAGCAGATACATGCACTCCGTTGCCACATGCACCGATGGCTCGGTGATGACATGGGGAGATAACTCTTCGGGCGCAATCGGAGATAACACAACCACCAACGCCTCATCGCCTGTTCAGGTGCATGGCCCCGGAAATGTGGGATTTCTCAGCAACATCATATCCTTAGGAGCCGGCCGTGAGTCTTCCCTTGCTCTGAAAAACGACAGCACCGTTTGGGCATGGGGAAATAATTTTTATAAGCAGTTGGGCGATGGAAGCGCTACAAACCGTTTGACTCCCGTGCAGGTTTTAACAGGTGCTTCCGGCTGCGTAACTTATTTATGCAAAATCATTGCTATCTCCTGTGCCACTTATCATACGCTTGCCTTGAAAAGCGATGGCACTGTTTGGGCATGGGGAAACAATGGCGGGAGTTTCGGCAAATTAGGAATTAATGATATAGTTGCGTCCACAAAATCAACTCCTGTGCAAGTGCACGGTGCCGGAAATGTTGGCTTTCTTTCCGGCATAAAGGCAATTTCAGGTGGCGGAAATCATTCTCTCGCCTTGAAAAGCGATGGCACTGTTTGGGCATGGGGATATAATTCCAACGGGCAATTAGGAGACAATATAACCACCAACCAGCCAGTGCCGGTTCAGGTGGTGGGCGCGGGCGGTTCAGGAAATCTTACCAACATTGCCGCCATTGCCGGAGGAATTTTTCATTCGCTTGCCATAGACAATACCGGGCAAGTGTGGGCATGGGGTTCAAATGTTAATGGTGAATTAGGAAATGGCACCACCACCGAAAGCCATTTTCCCGTTCAGGTCAGCGGTCTTTCCAATATCATTTCCATAGCCGCAGGACAATATTTTTCTGTTGCTGTGAAAAACGACAGCACTGTTTGGGCGTGGGGAGATAATACATTCGGGCAACTTGGCATAGGCAGCCAGACCAGCGGAACATTGGTAATAGGAAAAACTTATATTATTTCAAATTATGTTGCAACAGATGATTTCACAAATGTAGGTGACTGTTGTAATTTTACCGGTGACCAGTTTACCGCCACCGGCACCACTCCCGCAAAATGGAGTTACGGTTCTACACTTCTCATTCAGCATGAAGTTTTACCTGTACAGGTAAAAGGGGTGGGCTGTGCAGGAAATCTCTTGAAGATTGCCTCTGTTGCAGCGGGACAATATCACGCGCTCGCTTTAAAGAGCAATAATACCCTGAAGGCATGGGGCGATGATTTTGAAGGACAATTAGGAAATAATACTACAAGCACACAATTCCCCTGCCCCGTTCAGGTAGGAAGCGGAGGAGGAAATGCGCTATGCAGCGTTGCCATTCTTCCCGTTGAATTACTTTCATTCAATGCCCGTTGTGAAAATGAAAAAATAAATTGCGAATGGTCAACCGCTACAGAAATTAATAACGATTATTTTTCTGTTGAACGAAGTGCAGACGGAAAAAGTTGGGAAGAAGTAGGAAAAATAAAAGGCGCAGGAAATTCTTCCACTCAAAAAAATTATGAGTTCACGGATGAAACTCTCTACTCTTCACCCGCTACTCTCTACTATAGATTAAAACAAGTTGACTTCAATGGGAAGTATGAATACTACGGACCGATTTCCGCTCAATGTCAGCCAACCGATGAATGGAATCTCATTTTAGAAAATATTTTCTCGGATGAAGAATTGAAAGGCACACTCATTTCCCCGGAAAATTCAGAAGTGACTCTTTCCATCATTGATTTGCAGGGAAGAATAATTAACTATGAAAAGATAAACGCAGAAAAAGGTTCTAACTTTTTTGAAATGGATTTAAACAAAATAAACGCGGGAATTTATTTTCTCCGCGTTAGTTCAGAAAAAAATATGCTCACAAAAAAATTTGTGAAGCAGTAAGGTAGATGCATTTACTGAGGATAACCCTTGTCAATCCAATCTGTTTTCAGGTTATGGGTAAGGTTCAAAAGTTTATGATTTGTAAATTTCATTTCGTTGAGTAGTTTAAATGCAGGGCGGATATTCGGGCAATGTTCGAAAGGGCAGCATCCGCAATAAATAACAATGTCTGCATCTTTCGGCAGTGTGCTGAGTTCTGTTTTCAGTTTTTCAAGCCCTTCTTTTTCTTTTGACGCTCCCAATTCTTTCGAACCTTTTATCCCTCCTCCAAAGCCGATGCTTAAGAGAATTGGTTTTTTGCTTTGGGCATCGTTAAGGATTTTTGCCAAATCGGCAGGTTCCATTAATTGTTTGGCTGTCCAGGGTTCGCCTGAATTCTGAAAGGAAAAAATTCCTGAAACGACAAGAACAAGTAATGGAAGAATTAATTTTTTCATACTTTATATTTTGGGGGAGTATTTTCTCTCCGTAAATTACAATCGCTCCATATTCATATTCTTCTTTAGATTTCTACAAAAATATTAAATATAAGATGTTCTTCATTCGAATTCCAGCAGTCCTTGCTTTCTTATTTAAAAAATCATGCTCCCGTTCTTCTAAAACATGTACACATTCTACTATATCGTTCGCATATTCTTTTAGAATGCATAGACATTCCACTATATCGTTCATACATTCTTTAGAATATGGAGACGTTCTTCTATATCGTGAACGCGTTCCAGAATATTGCCGGCACGTTTCACTTGAACATGTATGCGTTCAAGGATTTCATTTGAATAAATCAGGGTGTTTTATCTATGAGAAAACACATTCTTAAAAATTTTAGTTTGCTTTTTTTATCTCTTCATTGAAATTGATTTTCCCCTTCCGTCAAAATCCTTCTGCAAATGAAACCGCGAAATAAAATTATGCTTTTTCATAGGGGAAACGTTAACAAAAGTTAAAATTCTCCAGTGAAATATACTAATGGCACACTATTTGCATTATGGCAATAGTAAAAGAAAACTGCAATGAGAAAAACAATTACAAACAACAAAATGATGGAAACATCTAAAGAGGTTCCCCCTATGAAAATTGGGATTTGCAATTCTCCCGCGCTGCGGTTCGGAAAAATTCTGAACTCACCTGGCGGTGAAGCAGTGTGTGCGGAGGATAAAGTTGAAAGGAGATATATGAGCGATGGCTAAAGCAAAAAGAAAATCCAAGGTGATTGAGCGGGCGCAAAAACGCTTGTCGGGGCTTGAATCTATTTCCCCCGCGCTTGACTTAGGAAACGGCTTAACCGTGCCTAACTACAGCGCAGCAATTGTAAGCGCTGTCTCCAAACTGGATTCGTACAACACGCTGCTCAGCACGGTTGACGCTGCCCTCAATGATGTGCAGGCACAGGAGAAAATCCTGCGCGAACTCAGCGAGCGCATGCGCGAAGCGGTGGGCTCGGTTTACGGGCACGACAGCAACGAGTACGAAAAAGCAGGCGGAGTTCGCAAGAGCGAGCGCAAGCGCCCGGTTCGTAAGCCAAAGAAAACAACACCGTAATTCAAATATGATTTACTGCGTTAGTTCCAAACCCCGGTGAAGTATAGTAGCCGGGGTTTGGTGTTTTTATGTGGTAAAGAAAATTGGGACTGATGAAGGAAATTAATCAACAATAAAACTTATAAAATATGAAACACATTAAATTATCTCCGAAAGAATGCTTTGAAGAAGGAGTATTCATTAACCGCTGGGCAATTGTTATCAGGTATAAAGAATCTTTTATACGCTGGGATAAAAAACATCACCCGTGGAAAGACAGCCCGCAATTCACCGTGACCAAAGTTAAACCAACAATTTTTCTTTTGCCGGATGAATGGAAAGGACATGGCTCTAAACAGCCAAGCCCTCAAGCGGCATGGAACTACCGGTTGAAGATGCAGGAAAAAGCTCTCAAAAAATTTTACAAAGTTTTGTTTGAAGATGAACTCCTGCAGTGGTGCGAGGACAAAAAGAAATGGCCCAAGAACCGCAGCTACAAATTATTTAGAAAATGGATTGATGTTTTATTTGTGGATTATGTAACTGATATGGGAGAGGGAGAAATAATTAAGTATTGAATTGTCACGAACCGGAGCTTCGCGACTACGGGGAAGAAATGACGTAGGCGGATGCTATGGATAACAAGACAGTTAAAAACTGTCATTTTTTTAACATCTATCTTTCGGATTTGGTTTTAGATTAATTTAGTAGTATGATTAAAGCAAAAAGAATAAAAAATAAAATCAAGTCTTCTATAAAAAAGAAGAAAAGAAAAAAGAGTAAAAAATATTTTGTCAGCGAGAATTCGAATTTAAGTGTAGTCAAAGAGCCGCAGTTTTTATTATATAGTTATGTAAATAAAATTATTCGTGGAGATTGTTTGGAAAAAATGAAACTCCTTCCAAGTGAGTCTGTTGATTTAATTATAACCTCACCTCCGTACAATTTAAAAAACTCTACAGGAAATGGGATGAGTGTAAATACAAAAACCGGAAAATGGGCAGGGGCGGCTTTGCAAAAGGGATATAGTCATTATGACGACAACATGCCACACGAGAAATATGCAAAGTGGCAAAATGATTGTCTAAAAGAAATGTTTCGTTTACTAAAAGATGATGGTGCTATTTTTTACAACCACAAAAGAAGAGTGCAAAATGGATTAATACAGGACAGAGATGATATTTTGCAAGGATTACCTGTTAGACAAATAATCATTTGGAAAAGAAGCGGGGGAATAAATTTTAATCCCGGATATTTTTTGCCAACACATGAAGTGATTTATTTAATTCCAAAACCAAAGTTTAAACTAAAACCAAAAGCAAATGCTTATGGCGATGTATGGGAGTTTACTCAGGAAATGAAAAATGGACATCCTGCTCCCTTTCCGGTTACATTAATTGATAGAATTATTTCATCAACTACAGCAGAAATAGTTCTTGACCCTTTTATGGGAAGTGGTACTACTGCAATTGCTGCATTAATGAATAAAAGAAAATATATTGGTATTGAACTCTCTCCAGAATATTGTAATGTCGCTGAAAATAGAATAACTACTTATCTTGAAAACCAATCTTATCTTTTAATTAATTCATAATGGTTTCAAGAATTCCTCAATCTTCTACAAAAGCATTTAAAGTTATACGAGAAATTATAAAGATGGAGTCGGTGGACATTCCTTCTAAATTTAAAGGGGCTGGTGCACCGGGTGATACTTTAGAACACTTACTGAGTCTAAAGAGAAATAATTTTGATTCACCTGATTTGATGGACTGGGAAGTTAAGTTTCATGGAGGAAATTCCCTTCTTACTTTATTACATAAAGACCCACAACCAAGGGGTATATTAAATAAAGTTGTTGACGCTTTTGGGTGGGAAAATGAAAAAGGGCAGATTAGTTTTAGACATACATTGGGAGAGAAGTCTAAAAGAGGTTTTATTGTAAGCAATTCGGACAATAAAATATTTGTAACAAATCCAAAAGATGCAAGCATTTCCCCTTATTGGGAGCATAATATTATTTTGAATGCAATTGGTGCTAAACTAAGGAGATTGATATTAGTTCATGGTAAAGTAGACAAGGTGAACAGAAAAGTAGTTTATGAAAGTGCAACTGCTTATTGGGATATAAACATAACTGGAATATGTGAAGCAATAACAAAAGGAACAATCTATATTGATTTTGATGCAAGGACAACTAAAGGAAGAGGAACTTCTTTAAGGAATCACGGAACAAAATTCAGAATTAATATAAACGATATTGGTTTGATATACGAAAACTCTCAAACCATAGTGTAGTTGAATTTTAAATTCTCTTTACTTCCCATGACAGTTCTTATACTTCTTACCTGAACCGCAGTTTATTTCTTTTTTCCGTATTGCGCGCGGGGCTCTGCAGCAACAAGCGGGTAATCAGAGTAGGCGGTTTCGTAATTCTTTTTAGGGATTTTAATTTTACCTGCACGCAATTGCTCGAGAGGGAAAATTAAATCCCAGTTTTTGCCCCACACAATATTGCCGTTCTCCAGTTTAAAGCGTTTAAACTTTTTCAGGTCTTTGTATTGGTTAAAAGCAGCATAAGGGCTGCTGAGTATGAACTCTCCAAAATCAACTACCTGCTGTTTATTATCGTCAAAAAACAGTTTTACCTTATAGCCGCTTATATATTCTGCTTTTATAATCTGCATTACTTGATCTTCCTGGTTATTCTTTCAAACTTTGGTTTCCTGTGCAAGATAAAGAAATCTGTCCATTTATCAATTATCTGCTGGTGATATTTTCGCAAAAACTTATTTATCTCTTTCTCACCTGATGAAGGAAGCGGTTTATATCCTTTCACGGTGCGGTAAATAATATGTTTCAGTTTTCCGTTTTCATATATTAAATCAATCTTGCTCTGAAATTCTCCGTGCTGCACATGCACATGCATGGGTTCATGCTCATTAGAATAGAAGAACAAAATATATCCTAAGTATTCAAATATTTTCGGCATGAAAAACTTGTTTCAGTTATTTGCCATGGCAGTTCTTATACTTCTTTCCTGAGCCGCACGGGCAGGGATCATTTCTTCCGATTTGCTTCTCAACTCTTACCGGCTGCTGCTTTTCTTCCTGCTGAGTGTTCGCAAAATTTCCATCACCGTTTTGCTGGGGAGTTCTTCTTGCCTCATCTATCCCCTGCCCTCTTCCGATTTTCATTTTGCTGGTGTCCATACGCTGCTGTGACGCTTGTTTCACTTGCTGCTGTTCTCCACCGGGAAGAGTTGCTTTCACAAGGAAAGAAATTATATCCTTGTTCATCTTCACCAGCATTTGCTTGAAGAGGTTGAACGATTCAAATTTATAAATGAGGAGCGGGTCTTTCTGCTCGTACACCGCGTTCTGCACACTGGTTTTCAGTTCGTCCATTTCGCGCAGATGTTCTTTCCACGCATCGTCAATCATGGCGAGCATGATATTTTTTTCCATGTCCGCTACAATTGTTTTTCCCTGGCTCTCGTATGCTTTTTTCAGATTCGCGACAACCTGCAATGCTTTCAGTCCATCCGAAAACGGAACAACCATATTTTCAAACTGCGCTCCCTGGTTTTCAAAAACATTTTTGATTACCGGAAATGCCTGTTTTGAAATTCCATCGCGCTTATGCTTGTAACCATCGTAAGCGAGTTCATAAATTATATGCGTGAGTTCATCCGGATTTTTCTGGAAAAATTCTTTTTCATCGAACGGAGTTTCCACAGATAAAACTTTGAAAAGTTCAAACTTCATTCCTTCAAAATCCTGCGCGGTGTGATATTCATTCACAACGGCAGATGAAACATCAAACAACATGTTCGCAATATCGAGCGAAAGACGTTCGCCAAACAGTGCGTGCCTGCGCTTGGTATAAATCACATCGCGCTGCGAATTCATCACGTCATCGTATTCAATCAAACGTTTGCGCGTTCCGAAATGATTTTCTTCCACTTTCTTTTGGGCGCGCTCAATTGATTTTGAAACCATCGAGTGCTGAATCACTTCTCCTTCTTCCACGCCCATTCTATCCATCAGCCGCGCAATTCTATCTGAACCGAACAAGCGCATCAGATTATCTTCGAGCGAAACAAAAAATTGTGACGAGCCCGGGTCGCCTTGCCGTCCTGCGCGTCCGCGCAATTGCCTGTCAACGCGCCTTGACTCGTGTCTTTCAGTTCCGATGATGGCAAGTCCGCCTGCTTGTTTTACTTCAGGAGTTAATTTAATATCTGTTCCGCGGCCTGCCATGTTGGTGGCGATAGTTACGATTCCTGCATGCCCGGCTTCGGCAACAATTTCCGCTTCGCGCTGGTGCATTTTCGCGTTGAGTACATTGTGCTTGATACCTTTCATCTTCATCATGCGCGAAAGCAATTCGGAAATTTCCACGGAAGTTGTTCCTACAAGTGCGGGCCTTCCTGCCTTCACCAATTTTTCCACTTCTTCAATCACCGCGTTAAATTTTTCGCGCGCGGTTTTATAAACTAAATCCTGTTCGTCTTTGCGAATGCACGGTTGGTTGGTTGGAATTACTACTACTTCCAGTTTATAAATTTTCCAGAACTCGCCAGCTTCTGTTTCTGCAGTACCTGTCATGCCCGCAAGTTTGTGATACATGCGGAAATAATTTTGAAGCGTAACAGTCGCATACGTTTGCGTTGCCGCTTCCACTTTCACATTTTCTTTCGCTTCGATCGCCTGGTGAAGTCCATCAGAATATCTTCTTCCTTCGAGAATGCGCCCGGTTTGTTCATCTACGATTTTAATTTTTCCGTCCATCACCACGTACTCCACATCTTTTTCAAAGAGCGCGTATGCTTTTAAAAGTTGCGTGATGGTATGCACGCGCTCGCTCTTCACTGCAAAATCGCGCATGAGAATTTCTTTCTTTTTTCTTTTTTCTTCTTCGGAAGAAGTGGACTTTTCTATCTCGGCAATTTCAGCGCCCACATCGGGCAGAACAAAAAATTTCGAATCATCGGAAGCGGAAGTGATGAGGTCAATTCCTTTTTCACAGAGGTCAACCTGATTATTTTTTTCGTCAATCGTAAAATAAAGAGGTGCATCCGCCTTGTGCATTTCCTTTTGCTGGTCCTGCAAATAATATCCTTCCACTTTTTGCAGAATGGCTTTCATTCCCTGCTCGCTCAAATATTTTATCAGCGCTTTATTTTTCGGAAGTCCGCGGTGCGCGCGCAATAAAGCCAACCCGCCATCGCCTTCTTTCTCTCCCGCTTTTCCATCGGCAATTAATTTTTTTGCATCGGAAAGAATCGTGTTGATGTATGTGCGCTGTGCGTTAATGAGTTTCTCAACTTTCGGTTTCATCTCGGCAAAAAGCTGGTCATCGCCTTTTGGCGTTGGTCCTGATATGATGAGCGGTGTTCGTGCATCATCAATCAAAACCGAATCCACTTCGTCCACAATTGCGTAATGATGTCCGCGCTGAACCAAATCTTCGGGCGAACGCGCCATGTTATCGCGCAAATAATCAAAACCGAATTCGTTGTTCGTTCCGTAAGTGATGTCAGCTAAATATGCATCTCTTCTCGCCTGAGAATTGGGTTCGTGGTTGTCTATGCAATCCACACTCAGCCCGTGAAACTCGAAAAGCACCCCGTTCCATTCCGCGTCACGCCTCGCCAGATAATTATTTACCGTAACAATGTGAACTCCGTAACCCGCAAGCGCGTTGAGATAAACGGGAAGTGTTGCGACCAACGTTTTTCCTTCGCCCGTTGCCATTTCTGAAATTTTTCCCTGGTGAAGAACGGTTCCGCCAATCAGCTGCACATCGTAATGCACCATGTCCCATGGAATTTCATGCCCACGCACAGGCCATGCATTGTTCCACTTTGCTTTTTCGCCAGAGATAGTAACGTAATTTTTTTTCGCTGATAAATTTTTGTCGAAATCGGAAGCGGTGACTTCCAGAAATTTATTTTCCTTGAAACGCTTCGCAGTTTCTTTCATTACTGCAAATGCTTCGGGGAGAATTTCGTTCAAAACTTCTTCCACCTTTTTCTTGATGTCTTTTTCGAATGCATCCACTTTTGCATAGATGGATTCTTTTACTTCAATATTTTCTTCCGCTTCCGCCTGCGTTTTTAAATCGGCAATTTCTTTTTTCTCATTGGAAATATAATCCTGAATTCTTTTTTTGAATTCATTTGATTTAGCGCGGAGTTCATCATTAGAAATTCCCTGGAGTTTCTGAAAAGCGGCATTCACTTCATCCACAATGGGCCAAAGCGGTTTCATATCCCGCTCGTATTTGTTTCCGAATATTTTTCCGATTAATTGTAACATAAAATAAGGACGGTGAAGATAATCAAAATTGGTGCAGGGAGAATTGCAAAACCAAATCTGGCAGAGAAGGAAATGAAAAAGTATTATTTGTCAGGAAAAATAAAAATGAAAGATAATTGTGTCAGGTTTTCAGGAGAACTGCTGCTCCGATTGTTTGATGAGCAGCGTGCGGTACTTTGTGAAAATGGTTGACTTGGAAACAAAGCCGATGTATTTATTTTCTTCCGTCACCGGAAGATTCCATGAATTATAAATGTCAAATTTTTTCATCACGTCATACATTTCTTCGTTCACATCGAGAATACAGGGCGGCTGCGACATTAAATCTTTTACGTGAATAGAATTGTATTGCTCGTGGTGAAACATTATTTCGCGGATGTTGTCGAGCAAAACAATTCCGATCAAATGTTTTTCTTCATCCAGCACCGGGAAAATATTTCTCTTTGAATGTTCAATTTTATTGATGAGTTCTCCGAGCGTATTTTCCGCAGTCACCGTTTCAAAATTTACCTCCACCATATTTTTTAATTTAATCTTATTCAAAACAATTTTATCGCGATCGCGTTTGTGCAAACCTTTTTCGACAAGTTTTTTCATGTAGATGGAATACGGTTCAAAATATCTTATGATGAGATACGAAAGCGAAGAAACAATCATCAGCGGCACAAACAAAACGTATCCGCCTGTAATTTCCGCTATGAGAAATATGGCAGTGAGCGGTGCATGCACCACTCCGCTTAATGCGCCCGCCATTCCTGCGACAATAAAATTTACTTCGGTGAGCGATGCTATTCCCAAAAGATTAATGGCGTGTGCAAAAACAAAACCTGCCATTGCTCCAATGAAAAGAGAAGGCGCAAACATTCCTCCATTTCCTCCTGCGCCAAGCGTAAGCGAGGCGGCAATTATTTTTACAAGCACAATGGCTGCTGCAAAAACAAGAATGAACCATGGGGAATTTACATATTGTGAAAATAAGCTGTTGTCTAAAAGATGAAAATATTTTCCTTCCAGCAGGTGTGTAACAGAAAAATATCCTTCGCCATAAAGCGGAGGGAAAATAAAAATTAAAATTCCGAGAGCAATACTTCCCCAGATTGCTTTCAGATACGGGCGCTTCTTCGATTTCATTTTTTTGTCTATGAAAAGATGAACGCGCGTAACATACACGGACATTAATCCCATAGCGCAGCCAAGAACGATGTAAAAGGGAAGAGCGCTCATTACCCATCCTTTCGTAATCAGAAAAAATAATTGCCCGCTGTAAAGAAATTTTGAAATCACTGCCGCGCTTGCCGAAGCAATAAGCAGCGGAATGAAAGCGGGAATGGTGAACTCGTACAAAATCACTTCCACCGCAAACAAAACTCCGGCAATCGGGCTGTTGAAGATGGCAGCAATGCCGGCAGCCACTCCACAGGCAAGAAGCATGGTGCGTTCCCTGTAATTCATGTGAAGTTTGCGCGCAATGTTGGAGCCGAGCGCAGCACCTGTGACAACGATGGGCGCTTCCAGTCCTGCCGAGCCGCCAAACCCAACCGTGATGGCGCTGGTGAGTGCGTGTGAATACATTTTATCTTTTTCCACATTGCTCGAACGTTTTGCCACCGAGTAAAGAATGTTGCCTATTCCTCTGCCGAGTTTTCCGTTGAAAAATTTTTGAGTGATGAAAACGGTGAGAAGAATTCCTAAGAGCGGGAAAACAAAAAGTAAAAAGTTAAAACGTTCGTCTTCCAGAATCCAATGCAGAAAAATTTGGATGTAATGCACGGAAGTTTTCAGCGCGACTGCCGCCAGTCCTGCGGCAATTCCCACGACAATGCTGATGAGAATAAGAAAATTCTTACTTGAAATTCTTCGCTGTCGCCATTCGGAAATTTTTTCAAGGAAGTTCACAGGGACGAAGTTATTAAAAACTGAGAGAAAGATTTTTCTCTGAAATAAACAGAGAAAAAAAATAGAAAATAATTTTATAACTTCTTCAGCGCAGTTTCCAATCTTGCAATCACTTTTTCTTTTCCCAGCAATGCGGCAACCTCAAACAAAGCCGGTCCGCCTCCAACTCCGCTGATGCAAACGCGGAAGAGTTGCATGACTTCTCCTGTTTTTACTCCAAGTTTCTCGCAGATTTGTTTGAAAATATTTTCAGCGTTTGCAGAAGAAAAATCAGTAGTGGATTGATATGCTTTTGCCAATTCTCCTATGAAGTTTTTTGTTTTTTCATTCCAGCGTTTTTTGATTACTTCCGCGTCATAATTTTCCGGTTCGATAAAAAAATAATTTCCCAAACTCCAGAATTCATTTACGAATGCTGCCTTCTCTTTAATTAAAGCGCAAACTTTTTTGATGTATTGTTTATCTGCCAACTGCCGACTGCCGACTGCCAATTTGGTTTTAAGGATTGGCAAAAAAGTTTCTATTAATTGGTCATCACTTTTTGTCCTGAGATACTGCTGATTAAACCATTTTGTTTTTTCCGGGTCAAATTTTGCTCCGTGCTTGCTCACGTGCTCAAGAGAAAATTCTTTTATTAATTCTTCGAGAGAAAAAATTTCCTGGTTGCCGCTTGCGTGCCATCCCAGAAGCGCGAGCATATTGATGAATGCATCGGGAAAATATCCCGCTTCGCGGTAACCGGAAAAAGATTCTTCTTTCCCCGAATTGTGGTCAAGTAATTTTCCGCTGAGAGGAAAAACCGGAAATCCTAACTTGTCTCCATCGCGCTTGGAAAGTTTTCCGTTTCCATCGGGGCGAAGCAGCAAAGGCAAATGCGCGAACTGCGGCATTTCATTTTCCCATCCTAAATATTTATAAAGCAAAACATGCAGCGGAGCAGACGGCAGCCATTCTTCCCCGCGAATCACGTGCGTGATTTTCATAGTGAAATCATCCACCACATTTGCCAAATGATACGTAGGCATTCCATCGCTCTTGAATAAAACTTTATCGTCCATCTGTGCGGAATCCACCACCACCCATCCGCGAATGATATCATGCAGGCGCACTTCTTCCTTGCGCGGAATTTTTATTCTGATAACATAATGTTCTCCCGAAGAAATTCTTTTCTGCACTTCATCGTGCGAAAGCGACAAAGAATTTTTCATGTTCTGCCGCGTAATGGCATTGTACATAAAACTTCCTCCTGATTTTTCCATTCGCTGTCGCGCTTCATCCAGTTCTTCCGAAGAATCAAAAGCGTAATAAGCATTCCCATCTTTCACTAACTGTTCCGCATATTGACGATACATCGGCTTGCGTTCACTTTGTCGGTACGGTTTAAATTCCCCATCGCCAAAACCAATTCCTTCGTTCGGTTCGATGCCGCACCATTTCAGGGATTCAATAATATATTCTTCCGCCCCGGGAACAAAACGCGCCTGGTCGGTGTCTTCAATCCGTAAAATAAAATCTCCGTTATTTTTTTTCGCGAAGAGATAATTGTACAGCGCAGTGCGAACGCCTCCCATGTGAAGAGGACCGGTTGGACTTGGAGCAAAACGAACTCTGATTTTTCTCTCGGACATGAGCTGCAAAGATATAATTTGATGTAAGATGTAAGAGGGCAGAAGGCAGACCTGCCGGCAGGCAGGTGGAAATACACAAACGGCATGTATTGTAAATTGTAAATTTGCTTCATGCTTTTACTTACACCTGAAAATTTTCCCGATTACGAATTGATTGACTGCGGTGATTTTGAAAAGCTGGAGCGCTTCTCCAACTATTTTCTGATTCGCCCTGAACCGCAGGCAGTGTGGAGCAAAAAACTTTCTCACCAGGAATGGCAAAAGACCGCGCACGTAAGTTTTCATCAACAAGGAAGTAATTCAGGTGATTGGGATAAGTTGAAAGAAATTCCTGACAGATGGCAGATAAGTTATAAAGTCAAAAGTCAAAAGTCAAAAGAGAACAGACAACTTAATTTTAAACTTGCATTAACTTCTTTCAAGCACGTTGGAATTTTTCCTGAGCAGGCAGTGAACTGGGATTATATTTCTGAAAGTATTTCATTGATGAAAGTGGAGAAGCCAAAGTTTTTAAACCTGTTTGCGTATACTGGTGCTGCCTCACTCGCTGCGAAAGCGGCTGGCGCAGATGTTACGCACCTTGATTCCATTAAACAGGTTGTAACTTGGGCAAGAGAAAATATGGAGTTGAGCGGGCTAACCGACATCCGCTGGATTGTGGAAGACGCACTCAAGTTTGTGAAACGAGAAGTGAAGCGCGGAAATAAATATCACGGAATAATTCTTGACCCGCCTGCATTCGGCAACGGCCCTGACGGAGAAAAATGGCATTTGGAAAATAATATTCAGGAAATGATAAAAAATGTTTTACAGTTGCTGGATGAAAAAAATCATTTCCTTATTTTGAATGCTTATTCGCTGGGATTTTCTTCTCTCATCATTGAAAATCTTCTGAAAGATTTTGCAAAAGAAAAATTGGAAACCGGAGAACTTTATCTTCACTCCAAAACAAATCTGAAATTACCGCTGGGAGTTTTTGGAAGGTTCAGAAGTGTGCCCCAACCCTAAAGGGAGAAAATACATTGCATGTCATCTCAAAAATAGATTTGCAGAATATTCTTTCTGAAAAATTCGGAAAAAATATTTTAGTTGAATCAATCTCTCCTGTTGGAGGTGGGTGTATAAACGAAACTGCCAAAGTCAAAACTTCTCTGGGAATATTTTTTGCTAAATGGAATGACGCGAAGCAATTTCCAAAAATGCTGGAAGCAGAAGCAAAAGGATTGCAATTATTGAAAGACACCAATGAAATAAAAGTTCCCGAAGTAATTTCTCAGAAAACAACTGGCAATACGCAATATTTCATTCTTGAATTCATAGAAAGCTCTTCAATGGAAAAACATTTCTGGTATAATTTCGGAAAGTCGCTGGCAAAACTTCATCAACACTCTTCGGAAAAATTCGGGCTTGACCACAACAACTACATCGGTTCGCTGCCGCAAAGCAATCGTCAGCATTCTTTATGGAGTGACTTTTTTATTCTTGAAAGATTGGAGCCGCAAATAAAATCAGCAAGAGATAATTCAAGAATAGGAAATATAATTTCGCAAAAGTTCAGCAAATTATTTTCTCAACTTGAAAAAATATTTCCTCCGGAAAAACCTGCGCTTCTTCACGGAGATTTGTGGAGCGGGAATTATATGATTGGAAATAATGGCGAGCCGGTTTTTATTGACCCAGCAATTTATTTCGGTCATCGCGAAATGGATTTAGCAATGACAAAACTTTTTGGCGGATTTTCTGCCGAGTTCTATGAATCCTATCATGAAGAATTCCCGCTGGAAAAAGATTGGCAAAAAAGAATTGACATCTGCAATCTTTATCCGCTCATGGTTCATGTGAATCTTTTTGGAGGAAGTTATGCGATGCAGGTAGAAAATATTCTCAGAAAATTCTAAAGAGAAATTTTCAAAACCACATTCGCCACAAATCCTTCCAGTGGAGCCCACACTTCTTTGAAGTGCGGATTGTTCACCGTGCCAGAATAAATTGATTCGTGCCGTGTTTGCCGCTCGTCCAGCAAATCTTCCACGTTAAACACAAGCATATAGTTTTTTATTTTTCGCTGCACAATAAAACCCGTGAGCCAGTAATCTGGTCGCGTAGTTTTATCGTGAAGAGTTTGCTGCCCCATGTAAAATGCCTCCACTCCGATTTTCCATTTGCGCTCAATCTCCCAGAATAAATCCAGCATCAAGCGATGTTTTGCTGTGAGCGGAAGCGGCTCGCTCGCTTCCGGGTCGCCTTCAAATGCATGGGTGTAAGTGTAGCCGGTAATGAAATTAAAATCCTCAATCCACAAATTAAAAGTTGTTTCCGTTCCCATCGAAGTGATTGGCTCGGGAAGATTTTGAAAAATTAATTGTCCGCCCGCAATCACTGAATCATCGTTCGGTTCAATGGCATTTTGAATTTGCGCATAGAAAAAACTTTGATTGATAGCCAGCGAAGATTCATTTCCTATTTGCGTTTTGAAATTGAAATCAAGATTTGCTCCTATGGAAGTTTCCGATTTTACATTTGAAGCAATGGGCTGCACTCCCCTGCCGAAACCCTGTTCTTCGGCTTCTTCGGCAAAAATGCTCGGAGTTTTATATCCCATTCCTCCGCCAGCACGTGCAAAAAACTTATTGCTGAATTTATAAAGCACCGATACGCGCGGAAGAATAAAACTTCCGTAGCGGTTGTTGTAATCACCGCGAATGCCGGCTTCAAAAGTAGTGCGGTTAAAAATTTTCCAGTCGTCCTGAAGAAAAATTCCCACCGTGCTGTAATCGTAGCCGCGGTTGATTTTGCTCAATGAAATATCCTCAGAAAAATTATCGGTAAGAAAATTTATTCCCGAAACAAAATCGTGATGCTTCGTGCGTTTCAGATAACTTATTTCGGAATAACTCGCAAGTTGCGTTCCGTGAAAATCAGAATTGCTTCCGCTAATGCTTCGGTCAAAATAATTTATGCTGTTCTTCACCGTGAAAACATTTCCATTGCGGAAAATTTTTTCATACTTGAGTTGAGAAACATTCCGGTTGGAACTATTTTTCTCTATGAAATTATGAACTGAATCCGGCTGATGCGTGATGGCAATAATGTCTCCGCCCATGCGGTTTTCATAGCCGGAAAAAATTCCCAACATAAGTTTCGAGGAATCACTGAAGTAATAAAACAGTTTCGGATTGAAATTAAATCCCTGCACTTGCGGCTGGTCGGTAAAAAAATCTCCGTTCACATCGCGCGAAATTTCCCTGTCGCTCGCAGCAAGAAAAGTGATTCCGAGTTTATCTTTCCGCTTGGAATAGAAAGAAGAAATATCTGTTCCGCCCAGCGAAGTTTGATTCAGTAAAATATTCCACTCGTCTTTGTTCGCTATCGGCTCCTTTGTAATTAAATTCACAACACCCGCAATCGCATCTCCGCCATAGAGCGTGGAAGAGGCGCCTTTGATAATTTCCACTTGCTTCAAATCGAGCGGAGGCGTTTGCATGAGTCCAAGCCCGCCTGAAAATCCTCCGTAAATCGGAAAGCCGTCTTTGAGAAACTGCGTGTACTTTCCGTCCAACCCCTGCATTTTCAAATTTACATTTCCGGTTTTTGCCGAAGTGATTTGCGGCTGAATGCCGGTGTATTCGGTGAGCAGCATGGAAATATTTCCGGGCATCATCGCAGATTTTTCATCCACCTCCTCCGTGCCGAGCACTTCCACTTTAATCGGAGTTTCTTCTATGCGGTTGCCCGTGCGCGTGGAAGTAACGGTTACTTCTTCCAGTTCAATGTTCGGCTCAAGAAAAATTTTTATTTCCCCATCGGGATTTTTCATAGGGAAATCCGCTTTGAAATTATTTTCGCGATAGCCGACAAAGGAAAAACGGATTATATATTTTCCATCGGGAATATTTTTCAGTTCCACTTTCCCGCTTGCATCTGCAATGCCACTTAAATTTAATTCCTTGATGACTGCTCCTGCTCCCGCAAGCGCTTCATTTGTTTTTTCATCTTTGATTACTGCGTGAAAAGTGTTTTGGGAAAAACAGACCGAAGGGAAAAACAGCAGGAGAAAAATTTTTTTCACGAACACGAAATTATAAAAAACCCGCTGCCATCAGCGGGTTTTGTCGGGCGGACAAGATTTGAACTTGCGACCTCTCGCACCCCAAGCGAGTGCGCTACCGGGCTGCGCTACCGCCCGAACATTTTATTAAAAATAAATCCGAAGTACAGATTGCTTTTATAGTTTTGCAAACTAAATTCAATGCTTTGAAACTTCGGGCTGCAAATATACTATTCATTCTTATTTTGCTTCTTTCCTTACCATCATTTTCTCAGGAACAAAAATTCACCCTCAGCGGCTATGTGAAAGAAGAAGCAAGCGGTGAATCTTCCATAGGCGCGAATGTTTATCTGAAGAAAAAAAATTCCGATGAACGAAAAGGCGTGGTGACAAATGCGTATGGATTTTTTTCCATTACGCTGGAGAAAGGCGAGTATCAACTCACGGTGAATTACATCGGCTTCGAAGATTTCAAAAAAGATATTACGCTCGACAAAGACATTCATCTGAACGTTGGAATGAAGGAACATGCTGTTGTTGGAAAAGAAGTGGAAATTCTCGGGGAGAAATCAGATGAAAATATTCAGAAGAGCGAAATGGGAGTGGTTACTCTTGAAGTGGAAAAAATAAAATCGCTTCCTTCTTTCATGGGAGAAATGGATATTCTGAAAACGATTCAACTTCTCCCCGGAGTGCAGTCCACCGAAGGCAATACGGGTTTTTATGTTCGGGGCGGAGGGCCCGACCAGAATTTAGTTTTGCTCGATGAGGCGGTGGTGTATAACACCGGACATCTCTTCGGATTTTTTTCCGTGTTCAACGGAGATGCAGTAAAAAATGTTGAACTCTACAAGGGAAATATGCCCGCGCAGTATGGCGGGCGGCTATCCTCTGTGCTCGATGTGCAGATGAAAGAGGGAAATTCGCAGGGCGTTCACGCGCAGGGTGGAATCGGTTTGATTGCTTCGCGCTTTACGATTGAAGGGCCGATTAAAAAAGATACTTCATCGTTTCTTGTTTCGGCAAGAAGAACCTATATAGATGTTCTCACAAAACCGTTCACGAAGAAAAGAGAGTTTGGCGGCTCGGCTTATTATTTTTATGACCTGAATACAAAACTGAATTACCGCTTATCAGATAAGGATAGAATTTTTCTCAGCGGATATTTCGGCAGAGATGTTTTTACTTTCAGCAACAAGAACAGTTCAACCGCAAGCGATGCCGGAGTTTTCAAAGTAACCATGCCCTGGGGAAACGCCACAGGAACTTTGCGGTGGAACCACCTGATTACGAAAAAACTTTTTGTGAACACTTCCGCCATCTTCAGCGATTATAAATTTCAGTTTGGCGCACAGGAAAGCGGCTTTGAGTTCAAATTATTTTCCGGCATCCGCGACTGGAATGCAAAAATTGATTTCGGATATTTTCCTTCTGCGAAGCACAATATAAAGTATGGCGTAAATTATATTTATCACACCTTCATTCCCAACCAGGCGAGCGCAAAAGCAGGCGATGTGGATATTGACCTTGGACAAATTCCTCACTTACATGCGCACGATGTTGCCCTTTATGCAGGCGATGATTTCGACATCACGGATAAAATCCGGTTGAATGCGGGCTTGCGCTATTCTTACTTTATGCAGGTGGGACCTTTTCAGCGCTACGTAAAAAGCCCTGTCACGCAGCAAATAATAGACACGATTTTTTATTCGCGCGGAGAAAAAGTTGCGCAGTATGGCGGGCTGGAGCCGCGCGCTTCCATTCGTTTCACGCTGAATAAAAAATCTTCCATCAAGGCGGGCTTCGCGCAGAATTACCAGTATATTCATCTCGCTTCCATTTCTTCCGTTTCGCTTCCCACCGATTTATGGATGCCCTGCACATCGGTGGTCAAACCGCAGCACAGCACGCAATACGCGCTCGGCTATTTCAGAAACTTCAAAGACGATACCTATGAAACTTCGGTGGAAGTTTATTATAAAGACATGCGCAACATGGTTGAATTCAAAGAGGGCTCCATGCCCGACCAGAATGTGAAAGACAATGTGGACAATGCGTTCACCTTTGGAAGAGGATGGAGTTACGGTGCGGAATTTTTTGTAAAGAAGCGCATGGGAAGATTCACCGGATGGGTGGGCTACACGCTGGCATGGACGTGGCGGCAATTCGATTCGCTCAACCTCGGAAAAAAATTTCCGGCAAAGTATGACCGCAGGCACGATGCCTCCGTTGCGCTCACGTATGATTATTCTTCGCTGTGGACATTCGGAACTGTTTTCGTTTATGCAACCGGAAACACCGCCACCCTTCCGGTTTCATGGTACATGATAGAAGGGCAGATGGTTCCCGAATACGGTGAGCGGAATTCTTACCGCATGAAGCCCTATCACCGCCTCGATGTTTCCATCACCTACACGCCCGACCGCCACCGGATTATTGCGCGGCAAAAAAGAAGATGGGAAAGCCGCATGCAGAAAAAGAATATTGACATCACCGGAAAAGACCCCGATGGAAAAATCGGGGCAGGAATGCCTTCTAAATGGTACAGGAACATTGAAAGCAGTTGGGTGCTGTCGGTTTACAATGTGTACAACCGCTATAACCCTTACTTTATTTATTTTGAAAACACCGGAAGCATTTACGATGGAACATTAGATGTAAAAGCAAAACAGGTTTCGCTGTTCCCGGTTCTGCCTTCGATAACATGGAACTTTAAATTCTGATTCAATCAATGATTACACCGAAAGTAAATACACGATTACACCGATTATTTCACCGAAGTACGAACTCTTTACGAACTTACGAACTGCGAAAAGTATTTTTTTCATTTTGTATTTTTACTGCCTACTGCCTATTGCCTGCTGCCTGCTTGATGTTTTCCTCCTGCCAGAAAGAAATCACCGTTGATTTGCCGGAAGCGAAGAAAAAAATTTGCGTGGAAGGAAAAATTGAGCCGGGGCTTCCTCCCTATGTAATACTCACGGATAACCAGCCCTACTTTGGTGCAACCGATATAAACACGCTGCAAAATATGTTTGTGCACAACGCGGTTGTTTTGCTTTCCAACGGAACAGTTACCGACACGCTTCATGAATTTTGTTCCGCAAGTTTGCCCGATTCATTGCTGCCTCTTGTGGCGGGATTCACGGGAGTGGATACGCTCACGCTGAAAAATTTCAACTACTGCATGTACACCACTTTCAATTTCGCGCTGTGGGGGAGCGTGGGCAAAACCTATAACCTCACCATTGATGCAGAAGGAAAACATCTTACTTCCACCACCAGCATTCTTACTCCCGTTCCGCTCGACAGCACCTGGTATAAATACATCAAGGCGAACAAGAGCGGTGATTCGCTCGGCTTTGTGTACGCGCATCTCACCGACCCGCCTGTGGAAGGAAACGCTTACCGCTGGCTTACCATGCGTTTGCATAAAGATGCCTCTTTCATTCCTCCGCCCGGCTCTGTGTTTGACGATAAGTTCATCAACGGAAAAAGTTTTGACTTTGCGTATAACCGCGGAAGCAATCCCAATTCAACCGAAGACCAACTCAATCCCGAAGAAGCCGGATATTTCAAGCATGGCGATACGGTGATTGTAAAGTTCTGCGCCATTGACCGCGCGTGTTTTGATTTTTTCCGGCAGGAAGACGTGGCGATTTACAGCCAGGGCAATCCCTTTTCTTCTCCCACTTCCGTTCCCAGCAACGTGTATCCGCGCGAAGATGCACTGGGAGTTTGGTGCGGATACGGAGTTTTTCAGGATACGGTGGTTTTTAAATAATAATTTCCTGGTTACGAATTACTAATCAATAACGAATGTTACGAATATTGCCACAAGTATGATTAGTAATATTCGTAACCGATTCGTTTATTTGTTACCAGGAAAATTCATTTTCATTTTATTTATTCTTATTTCATGCACTTCCCAGAAAAAATTTATTGAAGCCAAAGAAAACCCCAAGTGGTACGAACTGCTTCCGCATTGCCCCTGTGAAAATCCTGATTTGAATGGCGCGAAATTAAATGACGGATGGGCACGAGAGCGCCATAGAAACGAAATGGGATTCTTTCAGCACACGTTTGCCGGCAAAAAGGACTTCACTTTTTTTCACGAAGGCGCAGCGGCTTCTTTCCGTTCCTATCCCTATGTGAACACAATCATCAACGGAAAAAAATTCAAGTCGGGGCAGCAATGCTGCTACGATGCAAAAGGGAAATTAATTATCACCGGCCTGGGCGCAGGCACACCCGATAAATCATCTCCCGCCAGCGGAGAAAATAAAAACGGGTTGCTGAAAGTGAATATTTTCCGCGTGCGCAGGCATGTGAAGTACGATTCAAGCCCGTTTGAAAAAGAAAAATGGGCGGAGTATCATAAATACTGGCCGCCCGATAAAGGGGCGAATTGTTCCGAAGGAAAATAAAATAGGACTTACGCAAAAACAAAAAGCAATGCCACAAAAGCACAAAAGCACAAAAAAATACACACCAAAGTTTAGTGGGATTTGGTGTTTTAGTGTTTTAGTGGCGAAACTGCGTAAGTCCTATAAAAAATCCCTCCCGCACCTGTCCTGAATTTATTTCAGGATTTTTTTTAAGGAGGAATTTTGAGTTTATCAAATCCGCACCGTTTGCATTTCGTTCCAGTCGCCAGCCAGTTCGGGGTGTTTGCTGTTATACCATCGGCTCCACACGCATAAAAACTTACCTTCCTTGTCAGCGCCAAAGTTAAACTGCTTGGTTGCCCCGCTGAAGAACTCCTGCCTGGTGCCGTCATCGGGATGCTGCGGAACGGGCTGCGGAAGAGGAGCGGGTTCGGGCGCGGGCTGGTTGGCTGTTTTTGCATTGGCAGCGGCTTTTTCATTGGCGGAAACAACGGCTGCCGTACGGGCGGCAATGGTTTTGGGGTTTTCATCCATAATCACATACGCATATTGCACACCATCGGCTCCTGCGGCAACCGAAGGGCGCCCCTGGGCTTCGTGCGTGGTGTGTGAAGATGCCTTCTTGCTGCCGGCTCCCTCACCCGTCCATGCGGTAAAACACTGGTCAGCAATTTTTGTGTGGGTATGGGTGGGTTTCTGGCGGTTTACGTTCAGTTTGAGATGAAAAATTTTTTCTTCATCGGCAGTGGCATTCGAACTGGCTGCTATGATGCTCAAAAGAGGGTTCGCAAAGATGCGGAAACTTTCAATGAAAAGTTTCACCTTTTCTTTTACCGCACCGGTGCTGGTAAGGGGGTTGACATATAAGGCGTGAAGCCCCGTGAGAGGCGTGTCCCAGAACACGCGCTTGTTATGCCAGTCGGTTGCGTTGGCGCTGCTCAATCCGAGAAATTGCCAGTAAGGATTTCCGGTGGTTGGCTCGGTGGATAGCAGGCGGTCATCGGTTCGGGTGATGTACGGGTCGAATAATTTCGGACTCTTGTTTACCCGTACTTTTTGGGTTTTGGGTGTTTTTGCTGCCATAGAATAAAGGTTAAGGGTTAAGAATTAAGGTTAAGATTATTTTTTAGCGGATTTTATAGGGTTTAGGACTTACGCAGTTTCGCCACTAAAACACTAAAGCACCAAATCCCACTAAACTTTGGTGTGTATTTTTTTGGGTGACTATATATCAGTTAGACCATAAGTAGATATATTTTATTTTCCAAAAAGTATTTTGCTTAATTACGCTTATTAACATCTTTTGTTTTGATGTGTGTTCATAACTATTTCGCCTTTTTATTTTATGGTTTTTGAAATTTCATAAATTTACCATATGAATTTTAAAGAACCCATATCTAATAAGGAAAATACTAAATCTATGCTTGAGAGACATAGAAATGAACTTCAATTAACACATTCAGACCTTTTAATTCAAATTGCGGACTGTGAGAAAGAATTAAAAAAATGTAATGAGTTATTAGAGTTTTATACAAACAGATTTGAGAAAAAAAATAACGAATCCGTTTCTGAAATAGTTGGAGTATCAATAGAGAAAAATGGCAATAACATTGAAAAAAGTAATGGACGTGAAGTTAAAAAGGAACAAATTAAATGGAAAGTGCTTGTGTTAGAGTGTTTAAAAAGAGAATCTCGTCCATTGAAAACGGCATCATTACTGAATATCATTTTTCCTAAAGTATCTGGAGAAAAAAGAGAAGATTTATATTTTGGTTTATCAAGTTCCTTGCATGGATTTATACGGACAGGAACTTTGAAAAGGGTTCACTCTAAAGGAAAAGGATTTTTATATGGATTGCCTGAATGGTTTGATGGAAGCAAACTAAAACAAGAGGTTCAATCCAAATTACGAGATTTCAAAAAGGAATTAAGTTTTTAAAAATAAGAAGCCCCGATTTTTGGGTCGGGGCTGAGAGCGGAGTGCCATCAATTTATGTGGCAGCGTGACAGGCGGGGGCATCTTTCGATAAGTTGTTTCGCGACACAATCGGAAGAACGCCCCCTTCGCTTTTACAAAGGTAATGGTTTAATTCAAATAAATTCAAAAAAGTTCAAAATAATTATTTTTATTATTTTGTAATACATATTAATATTTTATTTATATTTGTAATACCAAACGACAGATACACTATGAAAAAAGACAAAGTAATACAAGTAAGAGTTGAGCAAGAACTGGCAAAAAAACTTCAAGTGATGGCTGATGCCGACAACAGAAAACTTGCTGACTTCATTCGTGTTCAACTGATAAAATTAGTTGAACAAAAAAAGAAGTAATATATTTTTTAATTAAATAATAATACAACGTAATACAAATAATATGAAAACATTCAAATCAATCTTACAGTTTCAAAAGCATTTTGACACAGACGAAAAATGCAGAGAGTTTTTGGAACAGCAACGATGGGGCAACACTCCCGCTTGTCCTCATTGCGGTTCTCTGAATGTTCACCGCTTTGCAACTGATAAAAGAATTTTCAAATGCAGAGAGAAAGAATGCAGAAAAAAATTTTCTGCTACTGTCGGAACTATCTATGAGAACACTAAAATACCTCTCACAAAATGGTTTTTGGCAACGTATATTTTATCTGTTCACTCTAAAGGAATTTCTTCTTTGCAACTGGCAACTTGGTTAGATGTAACGCAAAAAACGGCTTGGCATCTGAATCACAGAATCTGTGCTATTCTGACAGAGAAAGCCCCGAAAGTTTTAAAAGGACTTGTTGAGGTTGACGAAACGTATGTAGGTGGTAAGATTTCCAATAAGCACGTCAGCAAAAGAAAAGAGTTAAGCAAAAATGATAATAAAACTATGGTATTTGGCGCGGTGGAGCGCGAAGGAATAGTTGTTACAAAAATAGTTCCCGACACAACAAAGGAAAGTTTAATCAATGCCGTGAATGAAAATATAGAAAAGGGTTCTGTTATGGTATCGGACGAAAATCCTTCTTACAAAGGACTGAGCAAAGATTACAGCCATGCAAAAGTAAATCACAGTTCAGGGCAATATGTAATCGGTGCGGCTCATACCAACACCATTGAAGGGTTTTGGAGTTTACTAAAAAGACAGATTAACGGAATCCATCATTACGTTTCACCAAAGCACTTACAACGATATTGCAATGAAGCGGCATTTAGATATAATGCAAAAGAAATTACTCAGGATGAAAGGTTCGCTAATGCTGTATCTAATTGCGAAGGGAAATTGACTTATGAAACATTAACCAAACCAATATAAACTATGACAAACAAAGAGTTCTTAGAAAAACTCGGCATGGAAATTAAAGTGTCGAGAATCCGAAAAGGATTACAAAGAAAAGATGTCAGTAAAATTACTGGCTTATGTTACCTAACCATTCAAGAAATTGAGAATGGTAAAAGCGATGGAAAAATTTTAAGTTACAAACGTATTGCTGATGCGATTGAAATTGAATTGAAAAATTTTCTGTAAATTTGTTTATGTCTAAGAAAAAGAAAACCCCGAAAGATGCTTCTAAACTATTTGAAAGCATTATCAAAGCATCTGTGAAAGGCAATCCAAAGCCGAAGAAGAAAAAGGGGAAGTAGTTTTAAAAATCCAAAGTTTGTTTCCTGTAATTTATTTTTCTATCGTGGTCGGACACGTATGTAGTCACCTTTTTTTGTGCTTTTGTGCTTTTGTGGCATTGCTTTTTGTTTTTGCGTAAGTCCTAGGGTTTATATGATTTCCAACTGATTGCACAAAAAGTTCAACCGATTGCAAAAGTTCTCCAACCGATTGAACAAAAAGTTCAACCAATTGCGCAAAACGTTCAATGGATTGGAGAAATTCTTCAACCGATTGCGCAAAAAGTTTAACTGATTAAAAAAATTGTTCAACTTGTTGCGTGAAAAGTTCAACCGGTTGCAAAAGTTCTCCGGCTGATGGGAGAGATTCTTCAATCGCCTGATTTTTAGTTGAAACCTGCTGTTCATTTTATTTATTCACCGGTTTTTTCAGAGCATCCGGTATTGCCTTCATGGTTATTTCCACATCAAATCCTAAAGCGTTAAAAATATTTTCGGTAGTATCCAGCCGGTAGTTGCTCTCTTTCTTCAGTGATTTTGAAACATAGCCCGCATGGTGAGAGGTGTTGTGTACAATATCGCAGGGTCGTTTCCCTTTTTGTTTCATTGCCTCAAAAATCAGGCGCTTCACCTGTTTTTTTAATCTGACAGGTTTTTTATAGGCAACTTTTTTTTCAGTGTTCAAATCCATGTTTGCACGGGTGATTTTCGTTTTTAAAAAACGAAGTTAAAGCAAGCAAATCACATAATCGTTACACTATAATGTAACTTGAAGATTATTTTTTTAACACGCTGTATTTTCTCTGCGCACTTTGCGTTAAATTGTATTTTTGCGGAATGAAAACCAGTAAACAATATACAATATACAATAGACAATTTTTTTGGCTGTTACTTGTCTACTGCTTATTGTTTACTGGCTACTGCACTGCTCAGCAATCGAAGATTGATTCCCTCCAAAACTTATTGAAGACCGCTAAAGAAGATACCAACAAGGTGAATCTGATGATTAGTTTAGCAGAGCAGTATTTTCATACATACAGTTATGCAGATAGAAACATAAATGCTGAAACAGCATTAGCATGGCTGAATAAGAGTAAAACTTTGTCGCTCAATCTTTCATTTCACAGGGGAGAAGTTTCCTATCTGATACAGTATGCCTGGATTATTTCAAGAGAATATAAGCAATATAAAAATGCACTTGAATTATTGTTAACTGCATTAGATATATCTGATAAATATGGATTCATAGATTTAAAGGCAAAAGCAAACCATCATATTGGTTTCATTTACTATGAATTGCATCAAACACAAAAAGCTATAGAATATTATCAAAAGGCATACGAACAATATTTAATATTAAAAGATACTGTAGGAATTACGGATGAATTGAAAAACAATGCAGATATGAATTTTGAACTGGGAAATAAAAAATCAGCGTTAGAAAAAGGATTAGCATGCCTTGAAATCTTGAAACATATTGATATAAATAAAAACAAAACTCTTCAGAGAACCTATGAGATAGAATTAGGGAATATCGGAACTTATTATGCAGGAATAGGCGACTTTAAAAATGGAGAACAATATATTTTGCGCTCCATCAACTATAATAAAGCAATAAAAACTACAGATTATTATTTCTGGTTAATTGAATTGGGAAAAGTATATATGTCAATGCAAAAATATGATGATGCTGAAAAAGTTTTTCTTGAAAGTTTTCATTATGCTGACTCTGTTCGTAACAACGGTTATTGGTATGATGAAATAGCAAGCACATCCAGTCGCCTTTCAAATTTGTATCTCAGAAAAGGCGATTATAAAAATGCACATCGCTTTCTTAGTGAGATGGTGATTGCAAAAGATTCAATAAATGCAAGAGAAAAGCGAAACAACCTGCATGAAACAGAATTGCAATTTTATTTTAATAAAAAGGAACAAGAAGCAAGCATTAAAGAAAAGTTCACTGAATCTGAACATCAGGCGGAAATAAAAAGAAGGAATATTATTCTCTGGTCGGTTGCAGGCGGTTTCCTGTTAGTGTTTGTATTTTCTGTTTTCATTTTTAGAAGTTATCGCCAAAAACAAAAGGCAAATATTATTATTACACAGCAAAAAGAAGAAGTGGAAAGGGAAAAGGCGGAAATAGAAAAACAAAAAGAAATCATTGCTGAAAAAAATAAAGACATCACCGACAGCATCAACTACGCCAAAAGAATTCAGGAAGCCATTCTTCCTGCCAAAGAAATCAAGTACCGTATTTTTCCCGATGCCTTTGTTCTCTTTCAGCCCAAAGATGTGGTGAGCGGAGATTTTTACTGGTTCACAGAAAAAAACGGCAAAAGAATTATTGCCGCTGTTGATTGTACAGGTCACGGAGTGCCGGGCGCATTCATGAGCATGATAGGAAATGCTTTTCTGAATGAGATTGTAAACCAGCGAGGCATTACGCAGCCATCAGAAATTCTCAGCGAACTTCGTCATAACATTATTCACTCGCTCAAACAAAAGGATAAAGAAGGAGGCACGCAAGATGGGATGGACATTGCATTGCTTTCTTTTGATGATGAAAACAATATCGCAGAATTTGCCGGAGCGCACAATCCGTTGCTGATGTGTAGAAAAGAAAATGGTTCTTACAAAATGGATGAAATACCTGCCGACAAACGCCCGATTGGATATTACATAGGCAAAGGGCTTCCGTTCACCAATCAAAAAATAAACTTACACAAAGGCGACACGCTTTACATTTTCACCGATGGCTATGCCGACCAGTTTGGCGGACCCAAAGGAAAAAAATTCAAGTACAAACAATTTCAGGAACTGCTTCTCTCCATTCAAAACGAACCAATGCTCAAGCAGGAAGCAATTCTTTTGGATACTTTTAATAAATGGAAAGGAAACTTAGAGCAAGTTGACGATGTGCTTGTAATAGGAATAAGAGCGTAAATGAAAATTAAAAGAATATCGAATATCGAACAAGGAATGTCAAATAATGAAGTGAAGAGAAATACTTCGGACTTCATTATTCCTTGTTCAATATTCATTATTTGTTGTTTTGTATTTTCCCTATGCCTTCTGCTCCGAACAAAGTTACGGAGTCCGATATTTATTTTGTTGTTTGTAATCGGACACTCTTACATCTGCCATGCGCAATCAAAAACCGATTCCCTCCTCTCCCTCCTCAAAAAAGATAAAGAAGATACCAGCAAAATAAACCACCTCAACGCGCTTGCAAGAGAATTGAGTGGTGCTAACCCAGACACTTCAATTTTTCTCAGCACACAAGCGTTATCACTTTCTGAAAAACTTGACTGGAAAAAAGGAATAGCAAATAGTTACCTCTCCTTGAGCTGGTGTAAGTTTGTGAAAGGCGATTATCCTAAATCCTTGGACTATAATTTTAATGCTTTAAGAGTGGGAGAAGAAATTGAAAATAAAAAAATAATTTCATCTGCTCTCGGTAGTATCGGAAATGTCTATTGGTATGAAAGCGACTTAGTCAAAGCATTTGACTATCATATGAAATCATTAAAAATAGCAGAGGAACTTGGAGATAAATACTTGATTGGAAGACAACTCAGTAATATTGGAATTATCTATGATGAGCAAGCGAGCTCAGTAGCGAAGCATCCCGATAGCGCAGTGTATCGGGACCGATTGTTTAACAAAGCCATTGACTATTATTTCAGGGCATTGAAAATAGCAGAAGAACTCGGAAATAAAAGTGAAGTTGGAAGGCATCTCGGCAACATCGGCAGTTCTTATGCAGAACAAGGCAAATATGAAAAGTCAAAAGTTAAAAGTGATTCTTTGTATAATAAAGCCCTTGACTATTATTTCAGAGCGCTGAAAATAGATGAAGAACTCGGAGATAAAAACGGAAATGGATTCTGGCTCAGTGGCATCAGTGAGATTTACACTGCGCAAAAAAAACATAAAGAAGCTGAAGAATATTTGCTCAAGGCGTTGAATATTTTCAAAGAAGTCGGAGGGGAGAATAAAGAAAGGCAAACTGAAGAATTACTCACTGAACTTTATGAAAAAACCAACCGCTACCAACTTGCATTGGAGCATTACAAAAAAGCAATGGCGCTGAAAGATACTTTGTTCAGCCAAGAAAACAAAAAACAATTAGTACGCAAGGAAATGAATTATGAGTTTGAGAAAAAAGAAACAAAGGCAAAAGCCGAGCAGGATAAAAAAGATGCGGTAACAGCCGAAGCAAGCAGGAGAGAAAAGGTAATCAGGTATTCGGTAATGGGCGGGCTGGCGCTCATGTTTATTATAGCGGCAATTATTTTCCGCTCGCTGCGCATCACACGCAAACAAAAAAATATTATTGAGTTG